>RFJD01000464.1 GCA_003695015.1 Verrucomicrobiota bacterium
GGATACTCGGCGTGCGTGGAGCCGTGGCAGGCTTCGCATTGCAGGCCGCCGTGACCGGTGGAAAAACGATACAGCGAAACGCCGGGCGCCGGTGTGTCGGGTTGGGTGGCGAACGTCGCATCGACCGCCTGCCGCAACTGCCCGGACGGTTCCAACGCCGTGGTGTAGCGAATCTGACCGTTGTTGTGGGTGGCCGTCCCGGTGTGGCAAGCCTGACAATTCGGCATGTCGAGCCAGCCTTCCCGCGCCGGATCGCCCACCGCACTCATGGACCCATGGCAACTCTGGCATTGAATGGCCCGGGAACCATCCGCAGCCACCGAATCCCCCATAACCCCGCGCAAACAGCGGGTTTCCGAACCCGGATGGCAGCGGTAGCATGCGGACCGATTGGCCGTGGCATCCAAGGTCAGCCCCGTGAGCGGATCCTGCACCGCGGCGTGCCGGCGGTGGACGGCCGTGGTCAACGGGGAAATGTCCCCCGTGCCCGTCCCTGGAAGGGCGTTGGAGCGGTGGCAACGCGCGCACAACACGGGCCGGCCCCAAGCGGTGACCGTGCGGTACAAACCGGCGGGATGATAGCCGTTGGCCACCAGCGCCTGAACGTAGGCCGGCGACTGGTTCCTCTCGTCATGCAACCGCAGGATGTTCAGCCGGTAGTCGCGTTCCGGATCGCCGCTCCACACCCACCCGGCCGCGGGCCGGGCGGCGGGATGGGAGCCCGAGGCGTGGCAGGCGCGACAATCCATCTCATCAGACACGGGCAGGACCACGTCGGTGGTCGCGATCACCTGCCCGGCGGCGTTCCGCGCGGTCAACCGCATCAACGGGTAGTAGTTCTTCAGCCCGGCATCATCGTAGGGCGTCAACGGAATCCCTTCGCCCGTGAACCAGGACCACGCCGGATCGAACGACATCGCTTGCGGCACATTGTCGGGTCCGGGCATGGCAAATCCCGCCAGCCCCATGTCGGCAGCCAAGGGCGAGCCAAACAGCGGCTCGACATACTGCCAAAACTTGGTTTTGCCGACGGAGGTCGTGTTGCTCGAGCCCGATGGATCGGCCACCGCCTCATACGTCACCGTGTAGCCCGACGCTTGGTCCACCCGCCGGCCCTGCACGATCAACTGGGCATGAATGGTGTTGTAGGGCGGAAGGATCGAGAACACGGAGTAATCGCTGTCCATGCAATGCATCCCCAGGTCGTTCCAGCCCAGCAGCACCGCGCCCGCGCCGTGACCGTGCGGGGGAAAGGCGGCAACCGAGAGAAGCAGAGCACCCGCAAACAGACCCAACGAAAAGCTTTTGCTCATGGTTGGAATCATATTCGCCGCCATGACAGTTTGTCAAGTCGCTCCAAAGCGAGAAAAGAAAGCACGGTGTCCGTTCATGCGTCTTGGGACACATACCGGGTACCCTTGCCCGGGAAAAAGCCCACCGACCTGCATCGGCCCGCTCCAACGCCAACACTTGGCGGCCGGAGACAATCTCGCGCGGCCTCCTCATGGAAGCCGCAGCCACACGCCAGCGAAACCAAGCGTCATCACCGACGATGATGATCCGAACCGGAGTCAGAGTTCCGCCCGTCTGGTCGGCGCGGGGTACCGAACCATCCCATGAATCACCGCCGGCTTCCACTGAGCCGGTTGATTCGGCTCACGGCCGGTGGGCGGAGAGCCAGCGCCGGATCGCCCGGCCTTGGGGATGGTCGGGCGCAAGGGCGATCACGCGAGCGAAATGGGACCGCGCCCGGGCCTCGTCCTTGAGGGTGTTCGCGTACAGGGCGCCCAGCATGAGGTGAGCCTCGACGTTGTCCGGTTGGACCTCGACGACTCGTTCCATTTCCAAGGCGGCGTCCAACGGATAACCCGCCTTTTCCAAGGCGAGCGCGAAGTTGAATCGCGCGGCGACGTTCCCGGGTTCCAGCACCAGGGCGGTCTCCAACTCCGGCAGGGCCAGCAAGGGCCGGTCCCGTTGCAGCTCGAGGGTGCCGAGGTTGTAGTGGGCGTCGAACGAGGCGGGGTCGGCCTGGATCGCCCGGAGGTAGAGATCGGCCGCTTCCTCATAACGCGCCGCCCGGTGGGCCGCCGCCGCCTCGACGAGCCATTCCCGGGCTTTGGCCGGGTCGCCGGAGGCCGGCCGGGGCGGCGAAAGGCGCGGATACCGCGGGAACTCCGGTCGGGCCGGCTCGGTGGCCGGCGGCGGAACGGCCGCCGTCTCCGCCGCAGCCCGGTCTTCGGGCGCCGGAGCTGCCACGGCAGACCGGTCCCCGACGCCCGACGGCGGCGTGGTCGTTTCCGGCGGCAGGGTCTCGACTTCCGGTGCCGAACCGGACCGCTCGCGCGGCGGCGGCAGCGGCGTGATCCGCAGCCGACGCTCCTTCGGGGGTTTCTCTTTCGAGCCGCGACGGAACAGGCGCAGCGGGTTCAACCGGCTGAAAAAGGAAGGTTTTCGCGTCTCCTCTTGGGCGGCGGCTTCGGCGCTTTCCGGCGAGGCGGCGGGCTTCGCAACCGCAACGGCGCCGGCCGCCTCCGGAGCCGGTTCGCTCGGAGCGGCGGGCTCGACGGCGGGAGTGACCACCGGAGGCGCCGCCACCGCCAGCGGTTCCGGCTCGGTCACCCGCACCTCGACGACCTCCACCGCGCCGGTGGAGACGCCGCCGGAACCCGCGGGCGGCGGTCCGGGTTCGCGGACCTCCACCGCCGGCCCGCCCGTGGTCGGCGACGTCGTGGCCACGATTTCGACGACCCTGTTCGTGGCCGGCGCAGGCGGTTTGGCCGGACGGGTCCCGGGTTGAACGGATTCACCGGAAGTCCCGGCGGCCGGAGCAGCGACCGCGTTGGTGGCGGCGGCCGGGGCCGCCTGGGTCGGAGGAACGGCCGTGGCCACGAGGTTGGAAGGCGTGGTGACGGGAGGCGGCGCCAGACTCACCCGCGGAACCTCGGGCGGGGGCGGCGGAGCCCCGGTTTCGGCAGTTTTCGCCGAAGCCGACGCGCCCGAGGAGGCCGCGGCCGAAGCCGTCCGGACCTCCCCGGTCATGGCGGCGGTGGAAGGCGGAACACCGGCGGAGGCCACCGCACCGGTCGGAGCGGCCGATGGCGGCGGGTTGGTCTCCGCGGCGCCCGGCGGCGGAGTGACGCTGCCCACGCGGGCGAAGAGGTTCGTCAGGCGCCGGTATTGCTCGGCGGCGCCGGCGCGCCCCTCGGCCAAGGCGGGCTGAAGGGCCACGGCTAGTTCGCGCAGGTGGTCGGCCACGGCCAGACGCTGCGGATGATCGGCGGCGGCGCTTTCGAGCCAGCTCTGGTA
>RFJD01000465.1 GCA_003695015.1 Verrucomicrobiota bacterium
CGGGGGCGTGGAAAAACGTTCGTAACGCCGGTAAACGACCTGGCGCGGCAGCCAGCGCCGCCCGCCGTCGAACAACGCCCACTCACCAAACACGGCCTCGACTCGGAACTCCTCCTCGCCCCGGCGCCCCGCGTACCGGGTACGAACCGGGATGCCCGCCGGGTTCAGGACCAGTTCGCCCTCGATGGGGAACTGCGGACTGCCGTGCCATCCGTGAAAGTGGGTTGGGTCCGCGAACCGCACGCCGCTGACCCAGTCCAGCCCGAATTGGAGGTGCTCGTTCAGCCGTTTCCAGGCCCAATCCGCCATCGTGGCGGTGCGGTTGGCCGGGCTCGCCCCGGGGCCTTCCCGCGGCGCCGTCGAAAGAAGGGTCGGCGTCAACTGCCAGAACAGGTTGCTGGAAGCGCCGGTCCATTCGGGCTGCCGGAGATTCGGATCCCGGCTCATGTGCCAGTAGAATCCGCGGGGCTGCAGTGAGGCTGTGAGGCGAACGGGCTGCAGTGGCGGGCGGGGTGGATACGGCAGCGCCACGTGATAATAGCCCGAGAGGATCATTTCCACCCGGGCGATGGGCGGTCGGTTGGTGATGAACTCGAGCAAGTCCCGGTGCTGGGACGTCAGTTCCGACCCATCGGCGGCGGGCCGCGCCGCAGCGGCGCCAAGGTGGATGCAGACGGCGACCACGACCAAGCCCGGACGCGCCCATCTCGGCCGCCGGTTTGCGCCCCAAGGGCCTTGGTTGAGCTGGGTCATCGGTCGTCACTCTGCCCCCCCGTCTGGTCTGTCAAGTCGTGTGTGGAACAGTCGCCGCCGGGCTTTCCGACTCGCGCGAGCGCCCGTCGGAGGCAGTTCTGCCGGTGCAGGGGAGGACAGCACATGGCCAGCAGGGTATCCGCCTTCGGTTTGACACGATCGAAGCCGGTGGCGAGACTCGCGGGCGATGAGCAAACCGGCACTGGGTCGCGGTCTGAATGCGCTGTTGGCCGGCAAGCCGGCGGGCGCAGCCCGCCCGGCTGCCGAACCCACCGGCCCCGGCACGCCTTCCGGCGAATCGGTCCGGCACGTGCCGGTCGATCAGGTCCGCCCTTGCCCCTTCCAACCCCGCCGGCAGTTCGCCGAGGAGGAACTGCGGGAACTGGCGGACTCGATCCGCGAACAGGGCGTGTTGCAACCGTTGATCGTGCGGGAACGGGACGGCGCCTTCGAGCTGATCGCCGGCGAGCGCCGCTGGCGCGCCGCCCGGCTGGCGGGTCGGGTCGAGGTGCCGGTGATTGTTCGGGAGGCGGACGATCGCGCCGTGCTGGAGATGGCGTTGATCGAGAATCTCCAGCGCGAGGATCTCAACCCGATCGAGGAGGCGGAGGGTTACCGGCAGTTGGCGGACCGGTTCGGGCTGCGGCAGGAGGACATCGCCGCCCGCGTGGGCAAGAGCCGGGTGGCCGTGGCCAATGCCATGCGCCTGCTGAAGCTTCCCGAAACGGTCCAAGGCCACGTCCGGGCCGGCCGGTTGAGCGTGGGCCATGCCAAGGTGATCCTCGGCCTTCCCACGCCCGAACTGCAGGAGCTGGCCGCCGACCGCGTTCTGCGGGAGGGCCTGAACGTCCGCCAGACCGAGCAACTGGTCGAGCGCCTGCTGGCGGGCACGCGTCCGAAAGGTCCCGCCGCCGGCCGGACCTCGAACCCGACGTCGGTCGAGCCGTTCCTGGCCGCCATCGAGGAAAAACTCCGCGAACGCTTCGGCGCCGAGGTTCGGGTCCGTTACCGCCGTGGCAAAGGCAGCCTCGAGGTGCCGTTTTTCTCCGACGACGACCTGAACCGCGTGCTCGAACTGCTCGGGATCCAACTCGATTGAGTCGCCCCGGCGGCCAGGGTTGGGACGCCGCCTTTCCGCCGCCTTCCCTGAAGTGTCCGGTCAACTTGGCCTTCGCCCCCGCGGGCGGTGCGGCTACACTGCCCGCCACACGAAACGCGACATGACGGCCGGCCCCAAGCTTCGCACCCTGATCATCGAGGACTCGGAGTTCGACGCCCTCATGCTGGCGACCCATCTCGAGGAGGCCGGTTACCAGGTTCACTGGGAACGGGTCGAAACCGCCGAGGCCATGCGGGCCGCACTCGACCGGGAGGAGTGGGACGTCATTTTCTCCGACCACCAGATGCCGGCCTTCAGCGCCGACGAAGCCCTCGCCGTCCTCAAGGAAACCGGCCGGGACATTCCCTTCATCATCGTCTCCGGCGGGATCGGCGAGGACAAGGCGGTGGATCTGATGAAGTCCGGCGCCCACGATTTCGTGTTCAAGGGCCAGTTGGTCCGCCTGCTGCCGGCGGTCGAGCGCGAAATGCGCGAGGCCCGCACCCGCGCCGCCCATCGCGAGGCCCGGCGGCAATTGGAGGAGAGCGAGCGTCGGCTGCGGCTGTTGTGGGAGCGTTCGCCCGACGCCATCCTCATGATGGACGAGGAGGGGCGGGTGGCGTTTGTCAACCCGGCCGCCGAACAGGTCTTCGGCTGGTCCGCCACCGAGTTCGTCACCCTGGACGCACGGCAACTGCTCCAGGATCCCCGGGCATCCGGCGAGGCCCTCCCGTGGCAGGGGCTCAGCGAAGAGGCCGGCGCGGTGATGCGGGAATTCATCGGACGGCGGCGCGACGGCACCCCGTTGATCCTCGAAGCCGGTTTCAGTCACCACGAATTCGAAGGGCGCCGCTGGGTGGTGGCCTTCATCCGCGACATCACCGAACGGCGCCGGGCCGAGGAAGCCCTGGCGGAACGCAACCGCGAGGTGGC
>RFJD01000466.1 GCA_003695015.1 Verrucomicrobiota bacterium
AGGCGAGGGGAGGATCGAGGGATGAGAAATGGCAATGAGGACAGAGGAATGACCGAAGCGGGAGAGGGAGGGGCGGTCAGGAGAGTGTGAAAGGCGCGCGTGGCGATGGGATCGGGCGAGTTGCGGATCAATGTGACGTTGCCGGCGCATAATGAGGCGGCGGGGTTGGCAGGGAGTGTGCGCCGGGTGGCGGCGTGGTTGGCCCGGTGGCCGCGGGGCGCGCAGCAAAAAACCGCGGTCGGCGGTTGACAAACATGGGCTTCTTGCTTATTCGTTCCGCATATCATGACGTGTAGCCCAGCTTTTGAAAGGCGTTTGCCCATGTCCACATCCACAGCATGCCGGAACACCCCCACAAGCCGACGGACGCCCCCGAGCCTGCGGCGAGCAGATGATACTGTTGGGACAGTCAGAGAGGGTCCTAACCGGGCAATCCGGGCGGGGGAGGCCGAAGGGACGGGGCGCAGATGGCGTGGTCGCGGGATGGGGGGCTCCCAACCCGGCGCAGGGAGGTTGCTCTCTCGCTGGCCTCTACCAATTGGGGCTCTCGTGGGGCTGGCCCTTCTGGTGGCGACCTCCTTGCGCGCCGGCGAACCGGCCTACGCGCGAGTCGTTTTGGAACTGGAGGTGGTCACCACGGAGTGGTCGCGAGGCGCCGACGCCGCATCGGCGGAGGCGGTCCGGCGCGCCACGAACGTGTGGCGGCCGGTGTTGTGTGTGACGGGGCCGGGAGGATGGCGCATCTCGGGGGCGTTCACGATCAACGGTTTGCACGAGTGGCGCCACGAAGGAGGGTGCGTGACCCACACCCTGGCCAGGACCGCGCCGGCGCCTCCCATCCCGGCGCCGCCGGGACGTGACACCAACTGGCTCGCGCGTTTGCCCGGTGCGGGAGGGGGGACGGCTTCGCCGAGTCCGACCATGAACATTTTGGACACCGCCCGTCCCTGTCCCCTGGCCACCTTGCCGGTGAACATCACCTGGCTGGCGTTTTGCTCCGGCGCTTATCTGCGATCGGCCGACCGGGTGGTCCCGTTGCCCACAGTGGATCTGGCTCACGCGGTGGATGCCTTTGGGTACCGGGACGAAACCGAGGTGTTCGATGACGATTGGGGGCTTCCTCGCCAGGTGGAGCTCTTCAGCGCGCGCACCCTGATGAAGCAATCGGCCAGGGAGTTTGCCGCCCGTTACTTTCGACCCGCCCCCGACGACGCGGACGTGACGGCCCCCGAGGGTGTGCTGAAATTCCGTTACGTCGTAACCGCTTCGACGAACTTCCATGGCCGGCGGCTGCCCCTGGTGTTCCGGTTCGAGGAGATCGAGCCGGAGGCGGTCGAGGGCGGGCGGCTTCGTTCCCGGCACGGAGAGGGGCGGGTGATTGGCTTGGAGCCGGCGGCGGTTCTTGGCCACACCTTTCCGCCGACGAGCCCGCGGATGGTGGTGGATTGGCGGTTTCGGTATCCCCGGAAGGGGGTGGACGCCATCATCTATCCGGCTCCGGACGCGACAATTCTGCCGACCAACACGCCGGCCCTCCAGGAACGGTTCCGGAAGCGCATTGCACAGACACCCATCAAGGCGCCGCGTGCGCCCGGTCGGGTGCGGACCGCCCTTTAGATCATGCATGGACCGGATTGGGCAGGACCTGCGGAGTACTGGATCCTGCGAGGATCGCGCAAGTCAGCCAACGGACCAGCCACGAACGGATAGACACCTTCTGGACGGCAAGGCGGCTGTTGCCGGGGTGCAATAAGGAGGGGTGGTTTTTCGACACGGAATTGTTGTGGCGGGCGCAGGAGGCGGGAATGCGGGTGGCGGAGGCGCCGGTGCGTTGGGTGGAGGATCGGGACAGCCGGGTGCGCCTGTGGCCGACGATCCGGGAGGATTGGCTTGGGGTATGGCGGTTGCGGCGGGAGCAACGGTGCCGCCCTGCCGGCTTGGCGGCCAGTAAAAAAAAAACAGTCTGTGCTTGACGGCTCGGGGTGCGTGGGGCAAAGTCGCAACCGACTCAACCATAGCCCGAAGTCTGGTCAGGTCCATGACGAACGAACCGAAGTCAGCAGGCGCTTGGCGTGGGGTGATCCGGTGGTTGGCCGTCGGGGTGTTGATGGGTACGGCCCTTTTGAAGATCGCCTACTTGGTGACGACTCCCATCCGGGGGGTGGGGCGAGGCCCGATCCGGTCTTGGACGTCTTGAGCCAGCGGGAAGCTTGGCTGGCGGCGGCGTTCTTGGAGCTGCTCGTAGCGTGGCTTGTCGCGCGGGCGGCCTGCCTGCGTGTGGCCGGCCTGTGGCTGGTGTGGTTCGCCGGGTGCGTGACCCTGTACCGTGTGGGCCTGTGGTCATCGGGAATCAAAACCTGTGGATGTCTGGGCGCGCTCAAGGCTCTTATGAGTCAGACGGTCGTAGGTTGGTTGGCGTGGACGCTGCTGGGTCTGATTTGGGCAATTGGTTTGCTGTTGCTGCGCTCGAGACGGGATCAGCGCGAGGTTTTCTGAGTCAGAGAATCCATACCTGAACACAACCGCAAGAAAGGAGATGCATCAATGAACAAGCCAAGAGACGGACACAATCGTCAATGGGTGCTGGTTGCGGCAATCGCATTCGCTGGTTTGGCGGCGACTCAGTCCTATCCGTGTTACACCAAGGTTCCTGTACTTTGCCATGAGGCGACGATGAGTGCTTGCGTATACGATCCAGAAAAGAAAATGTATGTGATTTACTCGACAGATGCAGTATACGGGGAGAGGTGCTCGGAGTATGTCGACGGAATGGGCTATTACGATTGTTATGAATATGTTGCTAATTGCTGTGGTCCTACCGTGAAAACCTATTATCAAGATTCCAATTGCACGGAAATCCAGGAGATTAAAGAGGGTACGTGGTGTTGGGGAACAACCACCATCGTGAGTTTGGGGGAGCCCGGATGCTGGTCGCAGTAGGATCGGCTGCGCGGGATGGTGTCGGCATGTGAACATCCTCCAGAGCGTTGCCGGAGGTTTCGATGAAGAAAGAGGTGGCTGGCGAGGCGAGGGGCGACCCACGACGACAAGCATTCGGGCGAAAGGCTGCTGCGATGCGCGTGCTGGCGTGGACGGTGTTGGCGGGCTGGGCCTTGGCGGCGGGGCTGGGCGAGGTTCTGGCCCAGCCGGCTGAGGTGCGGGATTACCTGAGCCGGTGGTACGGCCGGCAGATTCGGGAGTTCGACATCCGGTTCGTGCTCGAGGAGCCGCTCAGTGAAGAGGAGCAAAAGGCCAGCCTCGAGGAAACCAAGCGCGCCTTTGCCGCCATGGGGCTCGAGGGGTGGCCGGCGGGGCCTCCGAGCACCGGAGCGCAGTACTTTCGCATGGTGGTGCGCCCGGATCGCTTTGTAATCGAACGAGGGCGGAAAGGCGACGGCGCCGCGTTGCAAGGAATGTTTCCGCCGAACCGTCTCGGCGGTTGGTGCTCGAATGGCGTGTGGTCGGTGTCGCCTTGGCCACGCCCCGACGGCAGCATCGAGGTGCGCCTCGACCATGACGTGGGCAAGCGGTTTTCCGACGTTTGGGAGGCATGGCTGGACCCGTCACCCGAGAAAGGCGCGGCGCTCGTGGTCAGCATGGGTCCCGTGCGGGCGATGGCCGTGGGCATCGACCTGGGGGCGGGAGAGCTCTTTCTGGACGGAGCAAGCTTCCGGGTGGTCAGGGAGCAGCCAACTCGGCTGGAGGTCGTCGGTCGGTTCCTGGTGGAAGACGGGCGGCTTGCCGGGTTGGAGTACGAGAACACTCCGCAAGCCGCCCGGGGTTCTTCCCGCGATCGTTGGACGGCGCGTTACACGTACCGGGAGGGCGGCGGTTGGTTTCCACGGGAAATACGGTTGGAGAACCAGAGGCAGACGCCGGACGGAGGAACGAGGGTGGATCGGTGGGTGTATCGCGACATCGAGGTGGCCTTGGGGCCGAAGTTGTTGGGGCCGGTGGTGATGTCGCCTTTCGAGTTCATCGAGGAGCACAGCGACGTGGCCCGCCTGCTGGTGATCTCCAATCGGTTCTTGTATCTCGCATACGGGAAGGGTGGATGGAATCCCAATCCCGTCATGACGCGGTTGCCGCCGAGGGGCGTGGAGCGGTGGCTTTGGCAGGGGGTCCGCATCCTGTTTGTGAGTCTGTTGGTGTTGCCGGTTGTGTACCTGGCGGGGCGCAAGGTGCTGCGGCGGTCCGGGGCGCGTGATGCCGGTGGTACGGACGGGTTGGGGCCG
>RFJD01000085.1 GCA_003695015.1 Verrucomicrobiota bacterium
TCGGGATCCTCGCCGACCTTGAAGCGCACGATGACGAGGCTCTCGCCGGGCCGGCTGGTCGAGTAGATGTACTCGACGCCATGGATTTCCCACAGCAGTTGCTCCATGGGGCGGGTGACGCGTTCCTCCATCTCCTTGGCGGAAGCGCCGGGCATGGAGACGAGGACGTCCACCATGGGGACCTTGATCTGCGGCTCCTCCTCGCGGGGCAGGAGGTACACGGCGCCGGCCCCGAGGAAGAGGGACAGCAGGATGACCAGCGGCGTGAGCTTCGAGTCGATGAAGGCCCGGGCGATGCGCCCGGCCAGACCGAGATGTTCGGCGGCAGTGGGTTTCATGGCTGGTTCCATGCGACGATCCATGCGACGAGGCGGAAGGGCGGAGGCGATTCGGGTCGATGCCGGTGGGACGCGCTCAAGGCGCTGCCGGTTGGACGCGCTGGCCGTCGCGGAGCCGGTCGGCCCCTTCGCTGACGACAGTTTCCCCTTCCTGCAAGCCGGCGAGGATCTCGCAACGATCGCCCCAGCGGCGGCCGGTTTTGACCACCCGCATGCGGGCGACGTTGTTGGTGACCACGAACACCAGTTCCAACTGACCCCGGCGAACCACCGCGCCGGCGGGCACCTGGAGGCTGTCGGCCTGGGGCAGCGGAATGAAGGCGCGTCCAAACTGGCCGCTCAACAGCCCGGGCGTGGGCGGCAGGTCCAGCTTCACCCGGAACGTGCGGCTGCCGGGGTCGGCGGCGGGCGCGATTTCGGCGACCACGCCCTGGAGTCGTTGGCCGATGGCGGGGATTTCGACCGCGACCTTGTCGCCGAGCTTCACCAGGCTCACCAGCGTTTCCGGCACGTCGGTTTCGAGCCGGTAAACGTCGGTCGCCTCGATGGTGACGATGGGACGGCCGGGCGCGGCGAGGTCGCCCTGTTCGGCGTGTTTGCGGGTGATGACGCCGTCGAACGGCGCCCGGACCTGCGCGTAATCGAGCATCGTCCGGGCCTCTTGGACGGCGGCCTCGGCGACCCGGTGGCGGGCTTCGACGGCGTCGTACTCGGCCTGCGTGACGGCCTCTTCCTGCAACAACTGGCGGTAGCGCTCCAAATCGCGACGGGCCTGTTGGAGGACGGCCTGGGCCTGGTCGAGCTTGGCCTGCATTTCCTGGACGCCGAGGGCGGCGATCAGATCGCCCTTGCGCACGTGCTGGCCGACTTCGACGGGCAGTTGTTCGATGCGTCCGCTGACCTTGGCCTCGAGGGTGGCCTGGAGTTTGGGGCGGACCACACCCAGCACGACCTCGGAGGCGGCGCGGGCCAACGGCTGCACTTGGGCCAGGCGCACTTCGGCGACGGGCAATTCCGGGGCGCCCTCGGGCGGCGGCGGTTGGTGATGGCAACCGGCGGCCAGGAGGCCGAGGGCGCTCCACCAACCGAACCGCCGGATGAGCGAAAGGTGGATCTTGGACATCACACGCATGGGACAGGGATCGGGTTAGTTGTCGGTCGGTTCCAACGAGTCGAAAAGGGGCAGGCCGAGCGCATGCCGCAGCGCGGCCACGGCGATCCGGGCGTCGGCCCGGGCTTCGGCAAGGTTGACGCGGGCGGCGGTCAGGGCGGTCTCGGCGTCGATGAGCTGGGTGGCCAGGGCCAAGCCCTGTTCGAACCGGGCGCGCGTCAGTTGGACGCTTTCCTCGGCTTGGACCACGGCGGCCGAGGTGACGGCGACCCGTTCCCGCGCTTCGCGCAACAGGAGTCGGGCCCGGGCGATTTCCAGATCGATGGCCTGCCGGAGCTGCCGGAGTTGTTCGCGGGCGGCGTCCAATTCGGCCCGGGCCTGCTGCACCCGGCCGCGGGTCAACTGGCCGTCCCAGAGATCCCACTGCACCAGCGCGCCGGCGGACCAGCTCGCGCCGTCGCCCTCGGTTTCGAAGCCGTAATCGTACTGCCCGCTGCCGAACAGGCCCACCCGCGGGAGGTGACCGGCCTGGGCGGCGCGGACGGCGGCTTCGGCGGCGGCGACGCGGTGTTGCAGGGCGGCCAGCTCGGCGCGTTGGGGCGGGGTGCCGGCCGGCGGCTCGGGCAAATCCGGCGCGTTGTCGGCGACTTGGATGGCTTCCTGAGCGACGCCCATGAGATTGGCCAGGACGCGGCGGGTCAGCTCGTGGGCGTTGCGGGCCCGGACGAGGTTTTCGCGGGCTTGGGCGAGCCGGACCTCGACGTCGAGCAACTCGGCCTTCAGCAGCGTGCCGGCGCGGTAACGGTTGGTGGCGATGGCGGCGTTCGCCTCGAAGGCGCGAACGGCGGCCTCGGCGGCCCGGATGAACTCGCGGGTCTTGAGGACGTTGTGGAAGGCGCGGGTGACCTCGAAGGCGAGGGTGCGGCGGACGGCCTGCTGGTCGGCTTTGGCGGCCTCGGCGCCCGAACGGGCGGCGCGGCGTTGGGCGGTGATGGCGCCGCCGGCGTAAAGGGGCCAGGTCACGACGCCGCGGACGTCCAGGTTGTCCACCTCGGGCACGTTGTTGAAATCCAGGGCCGGGCTGAACGAACGCTGATTGAGGATCGAGCCGAAGACGTACATCGGGTTGTCCGTCCGCTGGTAGCCGGCCTCGAACTGGAGTTTGGGCCAGAGGGCGGAATCGGCTTGGCGGATGAGGGCTTGCGCGGCCCGGAGACGATGTTCGGCGATGCGTGCGGTGGGGTTGTTGGCCAAGGCCGTGGCCACCGCGCGTTCCAGGGTCCAGACCTCACCCCGGCCGGGCGCGGTCGCGGCGGGTGGATCGTCCGGAGCGGTCGCCGCGACGGGCGAGCCGCCCCGGACGACCGGGGTCAGCGTAACCAACAACCACACACACACCAGGGAAGCTTTCATCGGGCTCATCGTCGCGAAGGAACGGTTCAACTGCGTCGTCGTTGCCAGGTTTCCACGAGGGCGAAAACCGCCACCGCCACGCCGGCGAGGATGCCGATCCAGGCCCAGTCGGACAGGCCGGTCAGCTCGGGCAACCGTTTGGGGCCGAGATCCCAGACGGGCAGGATGTGTTCCTGCACCCAGGGATGGGCCAGGGCGTAAAGCACGCCGCCCACCAACATCCCGGCCAAGCCGACCAAGGCGTGGACGCTGCCGGTCGCGGTCGCCGCCAGGCCGGTGCCCGGGCAGTACCCGTAGAGCACCATGCCGACGCCGAACAGCGCCGCGCCCAAGATCACGCCCAGCAGGTGGGCGGGTTTGATGTGCCATTGGGCATGGCCGCTCTGGTGCAGCAGCAGCACGCCCGCCCCGCCCA
>RFJD01000467.1 GCA_003695015.1 Verrucomicrobiota bacterium
AGAGCGACCTGTTCGAGCGGGGCCGGCTCACTTACTACCTGGGCATCGGCAGCGTGCTCTACGGCGTGGACGCCGACTTGAAATGGATGGAGCGCGACAGCCGAACGGAGCACCGGCATGAGCACCTGCGGCGTTTCGCCGAGGTGGCCCATCTTTTCCTGGATGCGGGGCTGATCCTGATCTCCACGGCGATCGACCTGACGGCTGCGGACATGGACCTGATTCGAACCGTGCTGCCGGGGCGGCCGGTTTTCCTGGTGTGGGCGGACGGACAGCCGGGCACGGATGCGGAGGCGGATCTGTCGATTCCGCCCGACATGGATCTTCCGCAGGCGGTCGCCCGCGTCCGGGGTTTGCTGCAGGACGAAGGGGTCTTGTTCCGGGCCTGAGCCGCATTTCGCCACGAGCCATCCGGCGCCGCCGCGCACCTCATGGACCTTTCGCCCACGATTGTCATCGAAACGTTGCGGGCACTGGCCGCCGAGGCCGGCAGGCGGATCATGACCTTCTATGCCGGTGAGGTGGCCGTGACCCACAAGGACGACCAATCGCCGTTGACCGCGGCAGACCAGGCTTCGCATGCGTATCTGGTCGCGGGCCTCCGGGAGCGGTTTCCTTCGTTGCCCGTTCTCTCGGAGGAGGGGAGGTCGATTCCGTTCGAGGAGCGGCGTGCATGGCGGCGGTTTTTTCTGGTCGATCCCTTGGACGGCACCAAGGAGTTCCTGCGGCGCAACGGGGAGTTCACGGTCAACATCGCCTTGGTGGAGGAGGGCGCGCCGTGGCTGGGAGTGGTGCATCTTCCGGCGGCCGGGACGACCTACTGGGGCGGCGCGGGCTTGGGTGCGTGGCGACGGGTGGGCGATGCGGCGGCGGAGCCCATCCGATGCCGCCAGGCGCCGCAGGGCGGACCATGGCGCGTGGTGGCGAGCCGGTCGCATCCCTCTCCCGAACTGGAACACTTGTTGAAGCGGATCAAGGTGGAGGAATTGGTGCCGGCGGGCAGTTCGTTGAAGTTCTGCCGGGTGGCCGAGGGTGAGGCGGATCTGTACCCGCGGTTCGGTCCGACCATGGAATGGGACACCGCGGCCGGCCAGGCGGTGTTGGAAGGCGCAGGCGGGGTGGTGATCGACGAGCGGGGTTGTCCGTTGCGGTACAACAAGGAGTGTCTGCGAAATCCGCGTTTTCTGGCGGCCGGGTTCCGATGGGAGGGACCATGGGCGGCGTTCCCTGCGACTGATTGAGTCGGCGTGGTCCGGCGTGTGGACGGCCGGAAGGGCCGTGCATGGGGGGAGCGAGCCGGTCGTTGGCTCAATACTCGACCACGCGGTAGAAGCGGTGGTGCGGTGTTGGGGCCGGGTCGAGGAGCTCCAGCCGGGTGTCCTCGGCGGTGACGGTTTGGAGGGTTTCCCAACGATCCAGATCCGGCGACGCTTGCAGGTGATAGGTGCGTCCCGGTTCGGCGGTCAGCTCCAGACGCAGGCCGTTTTCGCTCCAGTCGAGCCGCTCGATGCGCAGGGCCGGTTCGGGCGGGCGTTGCACCGTCAATTGGACCGACGCGACCCGGCTGTAGATGAATCCGTCCCAAGCCTTGTAGGTGAAGCTGTCGATCCCGGCGAAACCCGGATGGGGCTGGTAGAAGTAGTTGGTGCCGGTGCCCGCCACCAAGCCGTGTTGCGGGCCCTTGAGGATGGCCAGCCGCAGCGGGTCGCCGTCCGGATCGCTCACCGCCAGGGGCAGATCCAAACGTGTGTCCACCGGCAACTCGATCGTTTGGTTTTCGGCTTCGGGCGGGTGGTTGCGGGGCTCGATCTTGAGGCGCACCGTGCCTTCGCCGCTTTCCGCTTCTCCGTCGCTGGCGATGAAGGTGAAGCTGTCGGGGCCGGAGTAGTCGGTCTCCGGGGTGAAGGTCATGGTGGGCCCGTCGCCTTCGAGCGTGCCATGCCGGGGTGGCGTGACGATGCGGACGGTCAACGGGTCCGACTCGGGATCCACCACCGGCAGTTCCAGCTCCGTGGGGGTGTTGTAACGAACCGACAGATCGGCTTCGCGGGCGACGGGCGGGGTGTTGATGTCGGTGATGTGAATCCGGACCTCGGCCGGGAGGCTCGGGTCATGGCCGTCGTGGGCGCGGTAGCTGAAGCTGTCGTCGCCGCGAAAACCTGGTTCCGGTTGGTAGCGAAATCGGGCGGAATCCCCCGCGTCGGGGGTCAGTTCGCCGTGTTCCGGGGGGCGGACGATTTCGAACGTGACCGGGTCGTCGTCGTCATCCACGGCGCTGAACCGGATGGTGAAGGCGCGGCCGACCTTGTTGGTGAAAGCCAGGTCGCGGATGCGGGGCGGGTTGTTGGCATCGAGGACGGTGAAACGCACGGTGGCGACAGGGCTTTCGGCGCGGCCGTCGCTGGCTTTGTAGGTGAACCGATCCTCCCCAACGAATCCGGCGTGGGGGTAGTAGGTGGCGATCTGCGGCGCCACCCAGAGCTCGCCATGTTCGGGCCCATCGACGATTTCGTAACTGAGCGAGTCGCCATCGGGATCTTCCGCGTCGTAGAAGACGTCCCGGTAGGAGTTGCGGTTGAGGGTGTAGGACTGGTCGCGGGCGCGGGGCGGATCGTTGACCGGCTTGACCATGATGCGGACTTCGGCCTCGACCTCGGGGCTTTCGCCGTCGGAGACCAGGTAGCGCACGGTGTCGGCACCGTTCCAATCGGGCTCGGGCACGTAGCGCAGGCGGCGACCCTCGACCAGCATGGCCTGGCCGTGTTCGGCCAGACCCAGCCGGGTGATCCGCAGCGGCTGGCCGTCGGGTTCGACGTCGTTGGCCAGCAGGTCCAGCTCGGCCGACTCGTCTTCGTTGGTGATGAGGTGGTCGATGCCCGGGCGGGGGGCGTCGGGCACGGGGTGCACGTGGAGGCGTACCTCGCCCAGGGCCATGCCGCCTTCGGTGTCGCGGAGGGTGTAGGTGAAGGTATCCTCGCCGAAGAAGTCCGGCTGCGGGGTGTAGCGGAGGAGGCCGTCCTCGAGGAACTCGAGGCGGCCATGAGCGGGGCGGCCGGCGCCGGCGAGTTCCAGGGAGCGGTTGCCGGGAGCCCGGTCGTTGGCCAGCGGGGCGAACGTGATTTCGGTGTCCTCGTCCAGCTCGATGGCATCGGGCATCGCCTGGGGCGGCGTGTACCCGACCGCGACCGTGAAGGTGGCCGTCCGGCTGGCCTCGGCGCCCTCGGGATCCCGCACGCGGAACCGGAGGGTCTCGCTGAAGGGCTGGTTGCGGTCGAGGATGGTGAATTCAGCAAGACCTTCGGGAGTGAAATTCACGGCCAGCCGGAGGTTGCCTTCGACGGACCATTCGAGCGCCTCGAAGGGATGGTCGGGATCGTAGGCGAACTGCCGCAAGGGCAGGGGGAAGAACGTGGCGCCGACCGGGATCTTCTGGCCGGGGAGGGGCAGGAGAACGGGCGGTTGGTTGACGGGCTCGGGCCGGGGCAGCCGGCCGGTGTGGCCGGGATCATGGAGGAACGTGTTCCAGACGAGGTTGGAGGCCGTCACCGGCACCGGCAGCTCCCAAGCGTAAAGGCTGTAACGCCCCTTGCCACTGCTGGCGATTCCGGTGCTGCTGTAGGCGCGGTCCTCGATGCTGCTGGCCACCACGTCCAGCAAGCCGTTGCCGTCGAGGTCGGTCAGGATCGGCGGAGCGTTCTTGCCCCGGGAGTAGCCGCCGGTTTGCTCGAGCGGCAGGGTGCGGAGATTGGGCAGGGGATGCAGGTCGATGGGGCTGCCGAACCGATCCCAAGCCGCCAACCCTCCCAGGGCTTCCCGTGTGCCGTAGGCACTGAAATGGAGCGGCTGGCCGTTGACGATCAGGACGGCGTCCGGCCAGCCGTCGCCATCGACGTCGGCGATCAAGGGTTCGGAGCGGGGCCGGTGGTAACCGCTGACGATCACCGGCCAACCCTCGTGATCGAAGCCGTCGGCTTCCAACAGGTGCACGCGCCGGGATTGTGAACTGGGAACGAGGATCTCGAGCCGGCCGTCGCGGTCCAGATCCCCCAAGGCCGGCGTCGCCACGAAGGATTCGTCGATCAGCACCGGCCAGCCGAACTTGACCTGCCCCAGGTGGTCCAGCAGGAACACCCCGCCGCCCACGCTCTGTTTCCGACCGGCGTCCGGATCCCAACCGGCCAGGACAATGTCGTCCCGGCCGTCGCCATCGATGTCGCCCACCACCGGGCTGCCGTAAAAGGTCGAGCCGAGCTGGACCGACCAGAGCTCGCCGTCCGGCTGGAAGGGGTCGAAGGCTGCCAGGCCGCCGCACCCGTTGACCGCGACGATCTCCAACGCCCGGTCGTCGTCGAAGTTGCCGATCGCCGGGAACTGCTGGGGCGCGTCGTCCTCCTTGGGACAGGCGTCCAAGCGCCAACTGGCGATCAGCTTGCCGAAGCGGTCGAACACCGCGAGCTGCCGGCGTTGGCGGGAACTCGGCCTCGGATCCCGGGCGTAACAAATCACCTCCGCCATGCCGTCCCGGTCCAGGTCGGCCACGACCTTGGCGATGTCGCTCACCTCCAGCTTCACCGGCCATTCGCCTTCGACCGGCGTGCCGTCGTGGTGGAAGGCGTACACCCAGCCCTCCTCGCCCGTGCCGGTGATCACCTCCATCAACCCGTTGCCGTCCAAGTCCCCGACCGCCGGCAGGTCGCTGAAAGGTTCACCCCGGCCGAGGGGGGCGTTCCAGAGCAACCGCCCGGCCGGGTCGTAAACCCGAAGCTCGGCCGGCTCGCCCGTGGCGCCGCCGGATTGGACGCGAAGGATCTCCTGGAGCCCGTCGGTGTCGAGGTCGGCCGCGGTCACCAATCGCCAGTCGTTGGTCGGATAGAAGGTGTCGGCAGGAAGGGCCACCGGCCAACCGGGCCGCAACCGGCTGTCCAAGTGAATCACCCCGGTGATCCATTCGCCCACGGTCGTTCCTTCCTCCAAGGCGGTCAGGCGGAGGCTGTAGAACTCGTCCGGCGGCAGGGCGGCGGTGTCCCACCAACCGAGCACATCGTCGGTCACCGGGTGCGAGCCTTGGTCGAGCAGTTCGATACCCTCGGCGGACCAGCGGGTGGGCCTCCAGCCCTCGCCCCATTCGATCCGGTAGGTGCGATTGGCCCCATAGACCGTGCCGCGAAGGACGATGCGTTCGCCCGCCCTGCGGATGTCGTTGTCCTGCGGGTTGCTCAAGAACACGTTCCGCACCGTGACCACGGCGCGGTCGGAGGCCATCTGGCCGGCGTGGTCGAAGACGGTCAGCCGGAAGGTGTGCGTTCCCTCGGGCAACCGGCCGGTGTCGAACCCGGCCAACAGCACGTCGTCGCTGACCGGCTGGTTCCCTTCGTGAACGACCTCCCAGGATTCGGGGAAATCCCCGTCGCCGTGCTCGATGAGGTAGTGGTCGAACTGTTCGCCCGCGGCGGTTCCCGTGAAATCGACCCGGCCGGACAGGACTGGCGGCAGGCGCAGGCGGGCGGTGGGCAAGGGCCCGGCGACCTGCACGGCCTTGAGGGCGTTGAGCCGCCCGGTGCCGAGCGGATGATCGGTGCGGATCGGATCGACGGCGTTGCGAAGGATGTCCAGCAACTGGGCCGGGGTGAGTTCGGGGTGAAGGCTCAGGACCAGTGCGGCGACGCCGGTCACGTGGGGCGCCGCCATCGAAGTGCCGCTCAGAAAGTCATAGCGGGCGTTGGGCAGGGTCGAGTAGATCAGGTAGCCGGGCGCGGCCAGATCCACCTGGTCGCCGTAGTTCGAGAACCGCGCCCGGGCGTCCTTGGGATCGGTGGCCGCCACGGAGACGACCTCGGGCAGGGCGGAGGGGTAGAAGGGTTCATCGGTGCGGCCGTTGCCGGCGGCCGAAATCATCAACACGCCGGCTTCGGTGGCGGCCCGGATGGCGTCCTGCAGGGCCAGACTCAAATCCGGCGTGCCCCAACTGGCGTTGATCAGCCGGGCTCCATTGGCCACAGCGTATTCGATGGCTTCCACCACGTCCGAGACCGGCGCCTCACCGTTTTCGTCGAACGCCTTCAGGGCCATGATGGACGCCTGCCAGCAGATGCCGGCCACCCCGAGGTCGTTGTCGGTGACGGCGCCAACGATGCCCGCCACGTGGGTTCCGTGCCCCTGATCGTCCATCGGATCGCCGTCGTGGCTGACGAAGTCGAATCCGTGGACGTCGTCGATGTAGCCGTTGCGATCGTCGTCCAAGCCGTTGCCGGGGATTTCGCCCGGGTTGACCCAAATGTTCGCCTCGAGGTCCGGGTGGAAGTAGTCCACGCCGCTGTCGATGATGGCGATCCGCACGTCCCGGCTGCCGGTGGTCAGGTTCCATGCGGCGAGGGCATGAATGTCGGCGTCGGCGGTGCCGTTCAACTGGCCGGTGTTGTCCAGGGCCCATTGGCGCGGAAGGGCAAAGTCATTGGGTTGGCGCGGCGGAGACGGCTGGACGCAGAGGCGGACGAGATAGTTGGGCTCCGCGTAGGCGACGTCCGGCTGCTCGCGCAACCGGGCCAGGGCCGTGGCCATGGATTGGCCGGGGGCCAGACGCAGCCGGTGGAGGCGCGGCGGGGCGGGACGGCCGGGCGAAGTGAGACCGCGGCGGGAAGCGGGCTGCAGCAACGGCAACTCCTCGGCCTCGACGCCGGCCAACGCCAGGAATCGTTTCCGGCCCGCGGGGGTCGGCTCCTCGCGAAAGCGGACGAGCACCTCGCCCTCCCGCCATCGCGGCTGGTTGGCGATGGCTTCAGTGGTCAGGCCGGCAGGGTTGTCCCCCGGTCGGAGGATGACCGGTTCTGCGGCGGCGAGGCAGGGAAGGGCCAGGCCGGCCACCAGAGCGGCGGCTCCTCCGAGCCAACGTCGGAGCCGTCGCAGCAGGCTTTCATGTCGTCGAGGCATCCTCATGCCAGGCGGCAAACACCGGAGATTACACGAATCGTGTTCCGAGGCCAGATGGGCGGTGCAAGGCACGTTTGCCGGCGGAATGAGGCGACTTGGCTCGCCGGGCCGTCTTCCTTGCTCTTGGAAAAGAAAAGTGGCGGGCCGGACAACCAACAAACCGGCCCGCCACACGCTGACCCCAACCACTGCAACCAACCAAAACCCCAAACTCAGGCTCTTTGACCCCTGAACCCACCGGACGACCCTTCGTCCGGCACCCCGGGTTCACCCCAAGAGCCACGCTATTACTAGCAGAGTCCGTGCCAACGTGGCATCGAAATTGACCCTGCGCAAGCCGCACAGCAGGGGAAAAACACCGGCCCCCGGGCAAGGTTGCGTCCGGCAACGGGCGCGGCTTGCATGGTGTAATGCCTTAAGGCTCAACGGGTTGGCCCCGTCCCGCCGGCTCCTTGACGGTGAGAATCTGGTCCGCGGCGACTTCGGTGAGTTCCTGCCGGATGCCCGAGGGCCATCGGATGATCACCCGATCCACCTTTCCGGCCTTGCCCAAGCCGAAATGCAGGCGGGGATCGCTCTGGAACAGGTAGCTCGTCGGACAACGGGCTTCGGCCTGCCAGCGTCGGCCGCCGGCTTCCACCTCGACCCAGGCGCCGAAGCCGTCGCGATTGCTGCGCCCGCCCACCAACCGCAGGGTGAGGAAATGGCCGGGGTCGGGCGTTGTATTGCGCAAGAGGACCGCCGGTTCGGCCAGATTGTTCAACACGAGGTCCATGCGGCCGTCATTGTCGAAATCGACCGTGCCGCTGCC
>RFJD01000468.1 GCA_003695015.1 Verrucomicrobiota bacterium
ATGCTCATCGACGCCTGCGCCCGTCTGGCGGCTTACTCGGGTGACCCGCAACTGCGCGCCATCAAGGATCGCCTGGTCAACACGGTCATCGAAAACCAACTCCCCAACGGCTACTCCGGTTTCTATCGCGAAGACCGCCGGCTGTGGAATCCGCCCGGCAGCCGCGGCGACAACTGGGACATCCACGAGATGGCGTTTCTTATCGAGGGCCTGCTGACCGATTACGAACTGTTCGGCGACCGGCGCTCGCTGGAGGCGGCCCGGAAAACGGCGGACCTCATCCTCGCCCACTACGACGAGATGCCGCCGCATTACACCAACCGGGTCGATCTTCATGTGCTGAACACCGGGTTGGACGGCGCGATCTTGAAGCTGTATCGCCACACCGGCGACGGGCGCTACCTCGATTTCTCGACACGACGCAAATCCCTTTACGCCTGGAACACGCCCATCGTCATCGGCCGGCGGCTGGGGGTGAGCGGCCACATGTTCGCCTACCTGGCGATGTGCCTCGCGCAACAAGACCTTTACCGCCTGACCGGGGACGACGTGCTGCTGAATCAAACCCGGCGGGCGATGGGCTTTTTGCTGGCCGAGGACGGGCTGACCATCACCGGCAGCGCCGGCCAGCGGGAGATCTGGACCAACGACCAAGACGGCGAGGGCGAACTGGGCGAGACGTGCGCCACGGCGTATCAACTGCGCGTGTATGAAAGCCTGTTGCGCTTGACCGGCGAATCGCTTTACGGCGACCTGATTGAACGGACGGTCTTCAACGGCCTGTTTGGCGCGCAATCGCCGGATGGCAAACGCCTTCGCTATTTCACGCCATTCGAAGGGCCGCGCCAATACTACCCGCACCAGCACATGTGTTGTCCGGGCAACTTCCGCCGGATCATCAGCGAGCTGCCGGGCATGGTCTGCTACACCACCGCGGATAGCGGCGTGGCCGTCAATCTTTACACCGCGTCGGAGGCCACGATCCCGTTGGAGGACGGCCGGGAGGTCCGGATCCGGCAGGTGACCGACTACCCCACCTCGGGCCGGATCGAAATCCACGTGAAGGTGTCCCGGCCGGGCGCATTCCCGTTGTGGCTGCGCATTCCGCGTTGGGCAAAGGGCGCGACGGTGCGCCTGCCGGGATGGTCGCTCGACCTCGCGCCCGGACGGTTTGCCCGCCTCGAGCACCATTGGTCGGGTGAGGAAACCCTCGTGCTGGATCTGCCGATGCAGCCGCGCTTTGTGCTGGGGCGGCAACGGCAGGCCGGCCGGGTGGCGTTGATGCGCGGGCCGTTGATTTACGGGTTCAACCCGGACGCCAACCCGGAGGCGACCGTGAACGGCCGGCGCACGCTGCATGAGCTGGGGCGGTTGTTGCTCGATCCGCGCACCCTTGGCGACGTGTTGCCGGACGACTCGGTGCGGCCGGGCGGCACGGCCTTTCGCATCAAGGCGTGGCGCGAATCCCGCAGCGGCCTGACCGACACACCGCACGAGTTCACGCTCAAGCTGACCGAGTTCCCCGACCCCGGCTGCCAGCTCATCTACTTCAAGATCCCGGACTACAGCGTGGCCGTGGACGATGAACTGATCGCCGAACCGCCGATGCCGGGCTCCGGATCCTGACCGACAGGAACACCGATGCCCGGCGTGGCGGTGGCGGGAGAGGCTACACCCACGAGGGGGCCTTTTCGGTGAGCCGGAGGAAGTCCGCCGCCAACGCATGGGCGGGGTCCTCCGCGAGCACGCGGCGCAAGAGCGTCCGGGCACGGGAACGCCGGCCCAATCCAAGCCAAGCCTGTGCTTGGAGAAAGCGGGCGGTGAGCCGTTGCCGTTTGTCCAGGTGGTCGTCGAACAGGAGCATGGTGGGCAACGAGGTGGCGAAGTAATCGATGCGGGCGGGCGTTTTTTCCAATCGCCGGGCGTGATCGAGAAGTTCGCGCAAGAGGGCTTCGGCCCGGGCGGGTTGATCGAGGCGTCGCCAGGCCATGGCGGAATACCATGTCATTTCGGAAAAGCGCCGGACGCTCATTTCCTGGAAATCGCCTTGGAAGGTGGCGGCGTGGCGCCAATGGCGGCGGGCGTCGCGGCGCCGGCCGAGGGCGTGCAGCGCACAACCCAGGGCATGATGGACGTCGCTTTGATTGGCGAGCAGATGGCGTGCTTCACCGAGGTTCTCCGGGGCCTGGAGGGCGGCCTCGAAATGGTCCAGGGCGGCTTGAAGTCGCTCCTGGCGTTGGCGGGGAGAGAGGCCCGGCTGGTCGGCTGACTCGAAGGCGCTGCGTCCCAACAGGAGATTCGACCGGACCCACTGCCCCAGGGCGCCACCCTCGCCGCCTTCCCAGGGCTGGAAGCGGCGGGATTGAAGCAGGCGCAGGGCGTCGGCGGGCCGGCCGAGCTGGTTGTAAAGAGCGCAGAGTTCGACGGAAAGGTCGTCGCGGCGGCAAACCAGCTCCATGTGGCGCTCCAATTGACGGAGACGACGGGCGGGATCGACCCCGAGGCGTTTCCAGAGCTGGTCGCGTTCGTAAAGGAGCCGGGCGTCGTGGGGGTCGGCGCGGAAGGCCCGCTCGTAGGCGGCACGGGCTTTGGCGGGTTGGCCGCGGACGTTGAACCAAGCGATGCCCAGGTTGCGCCAAACGGGAGCGAAATGCGGGTCGAGCCGGGCGCTGCGCTGCCAAAGGCGGATGGCCTCCTCGCGTCGGCCGCGGTCGTACAGAAGATTGCCGAGGTACCATGGCGCCCGCGGATCCTCCGGACAGACCGCCATGGCGGCCTGAAGGATGGCGATTTCCTCGAGGCGGGCAGGAAAACAGTAGTCGGGCGAACAACGGGCGGCGGCGCGGAAGCCACGGCGGGCGGCGGCGGGACGGCCGCGTTGTTGTTCGAGCCAACCGAGGGTGTAGTCCACCAGCGGGAGAGCGCCCCAGCTTTGGTCCGGAAGGTCGCCGGGGCGAAAAACGGCTTTCTCGAGCAGGCCGATCGCCTCGGCGAAAAAGCCGGCGCGCGCAAGGTCGTGGGCCACGTCGAGCAGGGCTTGCAGATCGGTTTGGAGGGGTTGTCCGGCCAGGTGGCGCGCCCAGACATCGAGCGGATCCAGGGCCAAGGTTTGTTGGAGGCAGGTTTCCGCCTCCTCGGGACGACCGGCGCGGCGGAGAACCAGCGTGAGGAGGTTGCGGGCGCGAAGGTTGTCCGCGTCGTGCCGCAGGGAGAGCCGCAGATGCTCGCAAGCGCTGGGCCAGTCCTCGCGGAGGCAATCGAGTTCAGCGAGGGCGAGGGAGGAGGCGGCGACCCAGGCTTGGTTCCAGCAGGCTTTGGCGAAGGCGTCCCGGGCTTCGTCGTTCCGTTGCTGAAAGCGCAGGGCCCATCCCAGGTTGTAGAACGGTTCGCCGTCGCGGGGATTGGCATTGCGGCGGGTGAGGCGGGCGATCGCCTGGCGGAAGTGGTTCTCGGCCCGGTTGAATTCCCCGCGGCGGAGGTGCCAGAGGCCGAGGGCGTTGTGGCAGCGCCAATCGAGCGGATCCCGCCGCAGAGCTTCCTCCCAGTACGGAAGGGGCGAGCGGGTGGCATGACGATACTGCTCCAAGTGGAGGCCGGTGAGATAAAGCTCGTCGTTCGAGGGGATCTTGGCCGGCGGGGGCGGCTCGGTGGCGGGAGCGGGTTCGGGACGCCGCGGGCGCGGGCGGGGTTGGTAGCGGATCAGCTCCCGTCCCCGGGCATCGACCACACGCAACACCAAGTCGGTGAAACGGAGGCGGGCCGGCAGGCGAAGCCTTTCCAGCAAGGGGCGACCGGGGGCAAGGGTGCGGGTGGCTTGGAAGAGGGACCGGCCGGCTGCTTCCAAGCGAACGCGGGCCCGGGGAAAGCGGCGGGTGACCGCCACGCCGAGGACGAGTTGACGGCCTTCCCGGCGCAGGCTGACGGCGGCGTCGAGGTTGGCCTGTTGCACGGGGCCCACGCGGTGGATGGGATACCAGAACTGGCTCCATGCCTTGGTTTCGCCCGGTTGGAGAAAGCTGAAGTCCGGCTGGTTGTCGGTGAAGACGCCGGCCATCAGCTCGATGTAGGGCGGATACTCCCCGTCGGGGGTGGGATCGGTCAGGTTGCGGTCCCAAGCGTAGCCGAACTCGTGGTTGCCCCAGGTCCATTGTTTCTTGCCCGGAGCAATGCGGTGATCGGCCACATGAACCAGCCCCACGCCGGCCCGATGATCGTAGCCGCCGAAGAAATCCTCCCGGGAATCGATGCACATGTAGGACGTGGGCACCGGGATGTTGGCGTAGAAGGAAAGATCGTTGGGGGCGTAGTCCACCGGCGCCCGGCCACCGCAGTGAGGGGGCACGTAACGACGCGGGATTTCGTCGGGGGGCACTCCCCGGCGGGCGCGCTCACCGTAGTCCACACCGTAGTAAACACCCCGGGCCAATGGATAGGTGCTCATGGAACGCCGGGCATGATCGGCCACATGCGTCACGTCCGGAGGAAAGAAGCTCTGGTAGGCCTCGTGGACACGGACGGCCACGTTGGCCCACCAGAGAAAAGTCTGGACGAACGGGGTCCGGTTGAAGGCGCGCACTTTCAACTCGACCATGGCGCGGTCCGGGTGGAGGCACACCCCGTGCATCCCTTTCATCCGGGTCAGAGGATCATGGTCGCTGCACCACACGGTGACCGAGCCATCCGGGTGGCGTTCGACCTTCCATTCCACGGGCAGGAACGTGCCGGGGCGGTGGTGCTGGGGCCAGTTGAACTCGATGCCGCCGCTGATCCACGGTCCGGCCAGGCCAACCAAGGCGGGCTTGATCACCGGTTGGTGATAGATGAGGTCTTGTCCGGTGAGCCGGTCAAGGATGCGGTGGACCCGCCCGCCCAGTTC
>RFJD01000469.1 GCA_003695015.1 Verrucomicrobiota bacterium
CCACGGATGCCCGTGACACGACAAGTCCCCCCATCCCCAGTCGTCGGCGTAGATGAACACGATGTTCGGCCGTTCGTGCGTCCGGGCCGCTGCCGCTCCGGCCGCCGGCAGCGATGGGAGGGTCAGGAGCAAGAGCCCCGCCGTTCGAAGTGCGCGCAGTCCATGCATGGCACGCCGTGTCTTGATGATTGTTGTCACTCGTTTCCGCGACCCGTCCAAGGACCGGGATCGGTCCGGGCCGTCCAAGCACGTTTGGTCACCGATCCACCGGCCCGTTTCCCTCATCCCGGCACGACGATCTCCGGCTCCGATCACTGGGCTTGGTTGGCGTTCAGGTTGTCCCGAACCGGCCCTTCCCGCAACGCTTGGAACAAGACCCGAAAACAGCGGGCGCTTTCGGCGGGGGCGCCCTCCCCGGCCGCGTCGCCCGCCTCCAACGCCTGCCAGGCTTTGAAGAACGGCGCCATGCCGCACCAGGTGGTTTGCAACATGCCGAAGGTGCGGCCGCGGCCGGCCGGGCTTTCGGCCAGTTCCCGCATCATGCGGAGCTGGGCCAAGGCCACGTCGGGCTTGCGCCACGGAGAGGCCACGACGTGAAACCCACGCTCGGCAAAGTAACGCGGCGTCTCGGGCGCCCGGTTGTAGTGCCAGTCGCAAATGACCAAATCCCGCGGGGCCGCCTCGGTGGCCGGCCACGTGTGGTTCAGGCTGGCCTCCCACTTGCCCAAGCCGGTTTTCTCCCCGTCCAGGAAGCGATCGCCCCACATCCACATGCGGCACCCGCGCGCCTTCAGGTGGTCGTGCAATCGGTGCACCTCTTCGGCGAACAACGCGGCCGGCGAGACGCCCCGACAACGCGGGCAATCCGGATCCGCCAAAATGAACACCTCATCCATGCCGACGTGGAACGAACGTGCCTCGCAGGCTTCGATCAACTCGTCCATCAGCGCGAAGACGACCTCGTGAACCTGCGGGTGACGCGGGCACCAACTCCGACAATAGATGCCCTCGTTGCCGGGATACTTGCCGGGCGTTTCGTCGAACTCGGGATGCTTCTGCAGCAATCGCCCGTTGCGCCCGGCCCATGACTGGTGGCCCAGGCAGTTGATCATCGGGATCAGCTCGATGCCGTGTTCCCGGCAGGCGGCCAGCAGTTGGCGGACATCAGCCCGGTTCAACGCCCCGGGGTCGGCGAATTCCGGCAGGGAGCGGTAGTCGAACCGCGTGTTGAACTCGACCACCCAAGTGTTCACCCCTTCCCTGGCCAGGCACTCATGCACGAACCGCAGTGCCAGTGGCAGCTCGCCCTTGGCGGGCGCCGAGGTGTGAATGCCCTTCACGAAGCGGGGGCCGGCTGCAGCCCCGGCGGGCGCCCCGGCCAACATCGAGCCCGCGAAGCTCAGGCCCAGCCCCAGCGCCAACAGAGGCGCCGCCCGGCCAATGACAGAATTGCGTGAGTTCATGCCGTGAGGCTACCGACCGGCCGGGCCTTGGCAAGGCCGGTCGAATGCCAAGGCGCCGTCGTCGGCAACCGCGTTCCCCTCCACTCGCGCAGGTCTCCGCGCCCCTCAAGAAACCAACCCCGGGCGACCCGGCCTGCCATTTTCACCGGTTGCCTCGCCGCCAGCGCGCGGGCCGGTTTCCCAAGTCCGGCTCAGCGGCCGGCGTTTTCCTTGGTCACGCTGCCGTCCATGTGGGCCACGGAACCGTGGAACGGACAACGCAACGTCACCTTGGAGGCGGTCGCCCCCTCCACCCGCACGCCCGGGGTCAGGAACTCGTAGCTCCCCGCGTGTGCGGGCAGTCTTTCCCAGCTCTTGGGCACGGGATCCGGCTTGGCGGGGTCCAGCGGACAGAAAAAGACCTCCGGCGAAGGGACGTACTCGCGGATGGCGGCGAGGTCCTCGGGCAATTGCCCTTGATGATCGTCGGCGTACAGCAACAAACCCAAGGCCAGTTGCTTGAGGTTGTTCCGGCAAACCACATCCTGCGCCCGGTCCCGCGCCGTGGCCAAGGCCGGCAACAGCATCCCCGCACTCATCGCCAACGGCCCGACCACCACCGCCCGGGCCAACTGGTTGACCGGATCCTCGGTGCTTTGGCTCATGGCCTGCGAACCGGTCGCATCGTGCCACCCGACGGCATACGACGCCGCCACCCGCCCCATCAGCAGCCCGCTGGCCCGCAGGACCTGCGCAAGGGCCGGTTGGTCCTGCTCCAGCATGGCGAGGGTCGCCTCCTGCCACCTCTGCATGAGCCGGCCGAAAGCGGCGCTTACGAAGGCCACGCTGTTGCCGCGATCCGGCAGACCCCGGGAAAGGCGCTGGAATTCCGGCGTCGTCCTCAAGCTGGGTTCCTCCCCGGCATGGACCCGCCTCAACCGGGTGAACACTTCCCGCGTGGTGGTCAGCCAGAGGTAATCGCCCGCCACGCCAAGGGTCGGCTGCAGCCGCAGGGGCCACGGCATCGGTTGGGCCATGCCGATCCAACGGACCTCGCCTTCGCCGCCCGATTCCAAGGCATCCGGAGGGGCGGTCCGGCGCAGCCAACCGGCCAAGGTCTCGTAAATCCGCGGATTCCGAACCTTCAGCCCCACCGCCAATTCAGGCTGTGGAATCTCGAAAGCCCCGCCGCCCGGCCCCGGCAACGCCACCGGCCGGCTCGGATCCAGCACCAGTGCGATCCCGACATTCCCGGCCGTGTCGCCGAGCAGGGCGGACAATGACCGCCCAACCTCTTGTTCCACTCGCGCCTCCCATCGGTCCAAGGCGCGCTCGAAAGCCGGGATGCCCGCAGCGCGGGCCTCCCGTCGAAGCGCGCTCCACACGCCGGCCAAGTCCAGGTCGAGGTTCACCAGATAAGCCGTGTTGGTTGGCATCCAGCCCAGCCAATCCAACGCATGCGGCTCCGAGCCGAACCACCGCCACATGTAGCCGTCTTCCGCAGCGCCCGCGGTCCGTGCCATCACCCAGCGAAACCGGTACAACCCCGGCTCGACCGCGACGGAACTCATGCCGACGCCCGCGATCGTCTCGATCCCCGAGTTGCGGACGAGATTTTCCGCCAGGGCGAATCCCCGACGCACCTGCCGGCGCTCGCGTTCGGGCATGTCCGGCAGGGCCAGAATGGCGTCGCGCAACCCGGCCACGCGGTCCGCCAATCCCGCCAGCCATTGGTCCGTGGACAGGTACAGGAAAAGGCTGCCGCCGGGATCCAGCTTGGACGTCACCTCGGCAAAGGCAGTGGAAGCCGGGACGCCGGCAGGACGCGGCGCGCCGGCTGAGGTCGCGACGGCAAGGACACAGCCGGCCCAGCAAGTGATCCAAAGAGAGCGCATGACGATGGACGGTCTTGGTCGGGTTCGATTGCTGAAACGGCGCCAATCTGCCCCAACGAACCCGCCATGGCAAGACTGCCCTGAAGATTCCGACGCGCCCGCTCCCCGGCACTTCCGGCCATGTGATGGAGGTCAGTCTCCCCCGGCCGCCGCCAATTCGGCAGCCGGCTGGTGCCGGCGGTGGGACTCGAACCCACATGACCGGGATCGGTCGAGGGATTTTAAGTCCCTTGCGTCTGCCCATTCCGCCACG
>RFJD01000470.1 GCA_003695015.1 Verrucomicrobiota bacterium
AGCGCCGGGATGTGCGGGATGGTGTCGCTGCTGCTCATGATCGTCGCGTTGCCAAAGGCCACCAGTATAGCCCGGTTCCGCCGGCGCGCCACCCGCGGGACGCCGACCGGGGACCGGCGGTTCCGGCCCATGGTCCGGCCGGGCTCACAGAAACGGCGTGGCCAGGCGGGCGATGCCGTCGCGCAGGCGGCGCGGCCAGGGGCGGCCGTTGACCTCCTCGAGGGTGACCTGGTGGGCGACGCGGCGGCGCTCCTCGAACCAGGCGGTCAGGCGGCCGGCCAGTTCGGGGCTGTACACCTCGAGGTTGAACTCGAAGTTCAGCCGCAGGCTGCGCGGGTCCAGATTCGAGGAACCGACGAAGGACCAGATGTCATCGACGACCAGCAGCTTCGAGTGATCGAACGGCGGGGGCGAAAGCCAGATGCGGCAACCCCACAGGAGCACCTGCCACCACAGCGCGGTCGAGGCCCATTGCACGAAGGGGAGGTTGTTCTCGGAAGGCAGCAGGATGTCCACGTCCACGCCGCGCAGGGCGGCGGTGTTGAGGGCGGAGATCGTGGTCGCATCGGGCAGAAAATATGGGGTGGCGATGCGGATCGAGCGGCGGGCCGCGGCGAAGGCGCCGTTGAGCGTGAGCACCAGCCGGTCGAGCTCCTCGTCCGGGCCGTCCGAAATGGCGCGGGCCAGCATGTCGCCGACCGGTTTCAGTTCCGGGAACCACTCGGGCCCCTGCAGCCGTTCGCCGGTGCACCAGGCCCAGTCGTCGAGAAACACTTCCTGCAGTTGCGCCACCACCGGGCCCTCGACGCGGAAATGCAGGTCCCGGATCGGATGGCGCGGGCGGCGGCTGAGGCGGTTGCCCTCGCGGATGTTCATGCCGCCGGTGAACCCGAGCCGGCCGTCGATGACCAGAATCTTGCGATGATTCCGGAGGTTCAACGCCGCCAGCCGCAGCAACACGAACCGCGGCATGAACCGGGCGGTCCCCACCCCGCGCCGGCGCAGTTCGCCGAAAATGGACGGGAACGAGTACCGCGCGCCGGCGTCGTCGATCAACACCCGGACCTGCACGCCCCGGCGGACGGCGCGTTCCAGCGCCGCGGCGAACTCGAGTCCGCTGGGGTCGCGGTCGAAGATGTAGGTCGAGAGATGGACGCTGTGGCGGGCCTGGTCGATGGCTTCGAGCATGGCGGGAAAGGCTTCGTCGCCGTTGACCAACGGGGTGATGCGGTTGCCGGGCAGCAGCGGCCGGCCCGTCAGGCGCTGGGTCAGATGGGCCAAGGGTTCGAGGTGGGCGGCGCGCCCTTCAAGCCGGGCGGGGATCTCCGGCGGCGGGCAATGTTCGAGGGGCGGGGGCGCTTCGCAGTGCTCGAGGTCGGCGCGTTTGCGGGTGGCCCGGCGGCGGATGCGGTTGATCCCCAGCAGCAGGTACGCCAGCGGACCGACCACCGGCGAAAACCAGATGAACGCCACCCACAGCACGGTGGCGCGCGGGTCGCGTTTGTAGAGGATGGCGTGAACCGAAGCCGCGAGGGAAAGGATCACGACGGCCCCCCCGCCCAGCCAGTGCCACCATGCCAACGCCGGCGCCTCCGGGTTCACGGCGGTTCCCTCCCGTCTCCCACGACGCCCTCCCGGCGCACCTCCGGCGGTCGGTTCATGGTTCGAGCCGCAACACGAAACCGCCCCGCGGCGCCAGCCGCACCTTCAATGCGTCGCCGGGAACGAACCGCCGGCGCGAGGTCGCGATCTCCCGCGGCGCGGCGCCATCCGCCAGCAACCACCCTTGCGCCCCGGCCGCCGGCAGGAAGGGCTTCAGCGGCAGCTCGATCTCGCGGGGTTCGGTGGTCCCGTTCAACCCGGCCAGGTACCAGCGCTCGCCGGAGCGGCGGGCGATGACGATGTACCGGCCCGGATAACCGTCCGGACAACGGGTGTCGTCCCAGGCCGCCGGCACGGTGCGGAGGTATGCCTTCACGTCGGCCGGCAGGGCCCGGTAGGCGTCCGGGGCATCGGCAAAGTGGATCCAACCCGACTCGAACACCACCGGCAGGGCCAGTTCGTGGGCGGTGGTGGTGAGGCGGGGGTAACGGTTGTCCGACAGGCCGGCCGGGGTGTAATCCATCGGCCCCACCACGTTGCGGGTGAAGGGGGTGATCACGTTCTGCTGCGGCGCGCGCTCCGGAAAGGCGGGGTCGAAGATGTAACATTCCTCGCCGCGGACCGCCTCCATGCTCATCAGGTGCGGCCACGTGCGGGACCAGCCGCGCGGCAGGGTGCAGCCGTGGAAGTTGACCATCAGGCGGTGGTCGGCGGCGTCACGGAGGATGTCGTGGTAGAGGCGGATGACGTTCGGCTTGTCGCTCTGGAAGAAATCGACCTTCACGCCGCGCACGCCCCAGCGGCGCAGCAGGTCGAACTCGAACCGCCGGACGTCGGGATCGGCCATCGTGCCGCGCGGCTTCTCGGTGACGCGGTTGTGCGGGCCGCCGGAGTTGTACCAGAGCAGGACGCCGACGCCCTTTTCGCGGGCGTGCCGGAGGACGTCGTGGATGTTCCCGTGGTCCATGATGGTCCAGTTGGCGTCCACCAGCACGTACTCCCAGCCCATCTCGGCGGCGAAATCGACGAAGGCGATCTGTTTGCGGGCGTCGCGCGGGCTGGGCTGGTCCGACCACCAGCTCCAGGCCACGCGGCCGGGCCGGATCCAGTCGGTCTCCGGCACCCGGGACGGATCGCTCAGGTCCTGGACGAGGGTGGACTCCACGAGCGCGCCGGGGCGGTCGCCCAGAATGACCAGCCGCCACGGTGAGTGCCCCGGCAGGGTGAGGGTCGGTTGTAGCTCGCCGGTGCCCAAGCCCTCGGCCGGTTCGGGAAAGCGAATCCGGTACAACCCGCCGGGCGCGTCGGCCGTCAGCCGGCCGCCGAAGTATTCCGGCCCGAGGTTCGCCTCGGTGATCAGGCCCCAGTGCCGGCCGTCCGCGGTCCGGAACAACACCGGGAAGGACCAACCGCAACCGGTGGGACACGCCGTGCCCACGGGGACCTCGTTCTCGTAGTACGTCTCATAGGCGGGCGAATAGGTGCCGGGACGATCGGCCGGGTGCATCCAGAGTCGTGCGTCCTCCGGCAACCGCCAGCCGGTGTGCTCGGCTTCGAGACGCTGCGTTTCGCCGCGCGGGGCGTCCAGCCGGTAACGAAACGCCGCGCCGTCCGGGAAGGCCCGGAGTTCGATCGCCATCTCCCGGCCAACTGCGTTTTGGAAAACGACCGCCATGGCGCGGCCTTCGTTGTGGGCATGGCGGCGTTTGCCGTGGGGCAGGGTGTAGTCGATGACCACCGGGGTCGGCCCCTCGACGTGGCTGAACCGCAGGCCGTCCCGGAAGTTCGCGCCGTCGAGGTCCA
>RFJD01000086.1 GCA_003695015.1 Verrucomicrobiota bacterium
GTCCGTTCGCGATTGAATGGCATAGACCGTTCCCGGGCGGCCGAAGACGGCCAGCACGAGGTTGGTTCCCGCACGGGCTTCAAGCACCGGCTCCCGGTTGACGACGATGACGCGTCCGACGGCGTCGCGAACGTTGGCCACCAACTCGCCGTCGAACTTGCGTCCGATGATGTTGGTGAGCCTCAACGGCGCTTTTCCGGACGGCGCGTCGGCCGGGGCCTCGAAGCTCAACTCAGCCAACGCATGGTCGTTGGCCGGAATCAGCGCGGGATCCAACGCCATCGAGATCAGGAAGCTGTTTGTCCCGGCAGGGTGGAACAGGAGGCTCTGGATTTCCTGAGCCAGCGGGCGCAATGCCAGGTTGGTCAGGCGCATGGTGTCCGTGGCCAGCGCGCAGGTCACATTGGTCAAGGGGAGACCGCACTTGAGGGAGATCGCGACCGCATTGTTCTCGCCCGCGAGCAGGTTCGTTGAGCCGATGCCCAGCTCGAAGTCGCTCAACGTGTCCCGCACAATCACCGTGAAAGAGTCCGAGGATGAAAGCGGCGGATCGCCGTCATCGGTGACCTGGATTGTAATTTGGTTCGTGCTGGGGCCTTGGTAAGGCGTCGGTTTCCATGTAAACACGCCGGTTTCCGGGTCGATTGCGGCCCCTGCCGGCGGGGCGCCGATCAACGAGAAACTGAGACGCTGAGAGGGCCAGTCCGGATCGGCGGCTCGGTTGGTCACGGCCAGCGTCCACCCCTCATGGACCACATACATTGCCTGTGGAAGCTCGAGCCGCGGCGGCTGGTTGACTTCGCGCACCGTAACCTGCACGACGCCGGTGGCCGTCCCGGGCGGCGTTCCATTGTCCGAAACCGTCACGTGGAAGCGGTTTGTGCTCGGACCGTCGGTTTCGTCAGTGGACCACGTGAGCAGTCCGGTTTGCGGATCGAGGGCGATTCCTGCCGGTGCGTCGGGCCCGAGCGTCCAGCTCAAGCGTTGCGCGGGCAGATCCGGATCCACCGCGGTCAGCTCGGCGCGCAGGGTTTCCCCTTCGTTCACGGCGAGCTCGGTCAGAGGCGGGAACTCGGGCGGATGATTCTCCGCCACGGCCGCCGTGAAGGCGTCCGGTTCGGCGGGCGGCGGTTCGCGGTTGCCGGCGGCATCCACCGCCACGCTGTAAAACGCGTACGTCTCGCCCAACCGCCCCTCGAACATCGCCGAGCGCAAACGGGTGCGTTCCAGCCAAGGCTCGAAGGGCCCGCCGTTGGTCGAGACGAAGATGTCGAAGTAAGCCACGCCCGAGCCTGACTCTCCATCGTCGCCTTCCCAGCGAACCTCGAACGAGGGAGCGCTGTGTTCGGGCAGGGCGGCCACAGCGCTTTGCGGGGCGTTGGTGTCGGCGGGCGGCTTGGGGGCGAACTCCAAGGTATAGAGCCCGGGGCTGTCGTAATCCAGCAGGTGAAGCAAGGGTTTGCGAATCGGGCGTTGACCGGGCCCCGGAAAGACGCGGTCGGTGCTCCAGACGTTCGTGCCCACGGTCAGCTCGATGCCGTCGGCGCGTTGCGCGCGGACCAGTCGAAACTCATCGCCACCCGGATTCGGCAGACGCAAATACGCCCAACCGGCCGGCATGTCCACGGACAGCTGCACGAACCGGCTGCCGGAGCCGACTTCGCCCGTGAAAGTCCCCTGCGAAACCGCCTGCACCGGTGCGGTGGAACCGTCGCTCAAGTAGAGGATGTCCGGCAGATGCTCCGGGTCGTCCTCGTCGTTCACCAGGAAATCCGGTTTGCCGTCTTCGAAAGCGCCCGGCGCTTGGACGAGGTGGATCAGCTCGTGAATCTGCACGCTGTCGATCGGGCATGTCTCCCGGCCCCCGAAGCGGGATTCGTGTTCGAAACTCGCCTCGTAATCGCGGAAGAAGCCCGTCAGCGAGGAAATGAGCAGCCAGCGGGCGGTTTTGACTTCGCCGGGTTGCAGGTCGCCGAAGTTCACCGCAAGGGTGGGCGCGACGGGCTCCCCGGCGACTTCGCTGCCGATGATCTGGAAGTCGATCAGGAGGCCCTTCTCGTTGTCCACGATTTGCGGTTGCGCCGAGATGATCGAGAAATTCTTCGCCACGCCCGCCCCGATGTTCCGCGCCATGACCGCCAGCGTGTAAGGCACGGAAGGCTCGATCTGCGGCGTGAACGGGTCGTCGCCCAGCACGTCGCGTTGGTGGAAGTAATCCAGGACCAGGCGCGGATTGGGATAGACGGTGACCGGAGCCGGGACCAACGTGACGCCGCTGCCCGAACTTCCGGCTGAATAGTTGAAGTAGCCGCCGACCTGGTAAACGCGCGGACCGTCCGGGGCGGCTTCGTCTTTGGGCAGAATCACCCAGCGCGCCTTGCCGGTGGTTTGAGGCGCCAACCGCCAGGTTTCATGACGCAACCGCGCTATGTCGCCGTCCGGCCCGGCGACTCGCTCGAAGCGGGTCAGTTCGGCAGGCAAGATGACAAAGCGGTCGTTCGCCAGCCGTCCCTGATCGTCATAAATGGCCAGCGACACCTCGATGTTTTCCAACGGCGTGTCGAGCGAGTTGTTGTCCAGTTCAAGCGTGGCGCCGACCGCTTTCCGCGTCAGCACGGCTTCCTGCTCGATGCGCAACCGCACCTGGGCGCACACGCCTTGCTCTTCTTCGGGGCTTGCGGCGGCCAACGACCGCTTCGAGCGCGAGCTTTCCGGCCCGGCCGGTCGCGGCGGCAAGGCCACGTATTCGATCCGCCGGGGTGGCTTCACGGTGTATGGCCCGGGATTCCA
>RFJD01000471.1 GCA_003695015.1 Verrucomicrobiota bacterium
CCGCGACGGCGAACCGGCGTTTGCCGTGACTCCCATGGCCGACGACGGCGCCCACGAGGACGGCGCGCCGGGCGACGGCGTGTACGGGGCGCAACTGCCTCCGCAGCCCGATGGGACGATCATCGAGTTTTACGTTCGCGCGGTGGACGCCACCGGACACGAACGCACCTGGCCGGCGCCCGTGGACATCGACGGGGCATGGCAACAGGTCGCCAACGCGCTTTACCAAGTCACCGACGCCCTCCCGCGCACCGACCTGCCGGTTTACCGGCTCATCCTCACCGAGCGCGACCGGGCCGAGCTGCACCAGATCAACCGCAACCGCCCCGAGGCGCCCTATCCCACCGGCGACCAGACCCGCAGCCACGCCCAGTTCAACGGCACGTTCATCAGCGCCGACGGCGGCGGGGCCATCGACGTCCGCTACCGGGTGGGCATCCGCAATCGCGGCAACGGCAGCCGCACCCGTTCGCCCCAGAGCTTCCGCGTCAACTTCCCCAATGACGCCGGCTGGAACCACGTCCAGGCCCTCAACCTCAACTCCCAGCAGCCCCACGCCCAACTGTTCGGCAGCGCCCTCTACCGCATGGCCGGCCTGCCCACCCAGGAAGCCCGCGCCGTCAAGGTGATGCTCAACGGCGCCGACCTCGCCGCCCTCGACCCGGCGCCGTTTCCTTTCTACGTCGCCAACGAGGTGCTCGACACCGCCTTCGCCGAGCGCATGTGGCCCTTGGACAACGGCGGCAACATCTACCGGGGCATCCGCCTGCAAGGCGCCGGGGCCGATCTGCATTACGAGGGCGAGGATCCCGCCCCCTACCGCCGCAACTACTTCAAGCGCACCAACACCAGCGAGGACGACTGGACCGATCTGATCGAGCTGACCCGCATCCTCGACCTCGAACCGAACGAAACCTACGTCCAGGAGGTCCTGCGCGTCGCCGACATCGAGGAATGGATGCTCTATTTCGCCCTCGAAGCCATCGTGGACAACCGGGAAACCAACCTCGCCAACGGCAGCAACGGCACCGGCCAGGGCGATGATTACTTCCTTTACCGTGGCATCCTGGACCCGCGCTTTCGCATCATCCCGTACGACTTGGACACCATCCTCGGCGAAGGCACCTCGAGCGAACGCGTGGACGACGACCTTTTCCGCATGACCCGCGTGCGGGTGTTGGACCGGCTCGTGAAGCACCCGGCGTTCGCCCCCCGTTACTACGCCGCCCTGCGACGGGCGCTGGATGAGGTCTTCCAGCGCGAGGTCTTCGAGCCGCTGCTGCGGCAGGTCATCGGCCACCTGGCCGACGAAGGGACGATCCGGGACATGCTCGACTTCGCCATGGCCCGCGCCGCGTGGATCCGGTCCCAAATCCCCGAAGGGCTCACCGTCCGCACCGACCTGCCGCAGGTCGGCGGCGTTCCCCAAACCTCGGCCACCAGCCTCGCCCTCAGCGGCCGGGCGGACCCGGTCGCCACCGCCCGCATCACCGTCAACGGGCGGGAAGCCGATTGGTCCGTGTGGAAAACCACTTGGCAAATCAGTGGCGTCCCGCTGGCGCCGGGACTGAACCGACTGCTCGTCCAAGCCCTCGACGCCCAAGGCCGGGAACTGGAACGCACCCATCTGACCATCCGCCGCACCGCCGGCTTCGGCGCCACGCACTCGGGGACATTGACCGCCGACGCCACCTGGACTGCGGCCGGTTCACCCCACCTCGTCACCGGCAATCTGATCGTGCCCGCCGGCGTCACGCTGACCATCGAGCCGGGGGCGACGGTTTACTTTGCCTCCGGGGCCACGCTCGAGGTGCAAGGCCGCCTGCTCGCCGAAGGCACCGACCTCGCCCGCATCCAGTTCGCCACGGAACCCGGCGGCTCGGGGTGGGGACCGCTTTCCTTCCGGGATTCGGCGGCCGACAACCGCCTCGTGCGCGTGGACTTCACCGGCCCCGCCGCCGGAGCGCACGCCTTGGGCGTCCACAACGCGCGGCTTTGGGTCGAGGACTGCACGTTCGCCGGCTACGACAACACCATCGTGGAACTCGACCAGGCGACCATCGACATCCGCGGCTGTGTCTTCCCGTCGATCACCCAGAACGAAATCATCCACGGCTCGGGCATGCCGGCCGACGGCCACGTCATCATCGAAGGCTGCTTCTTCGGCACCACCACCGGCTACAGCGATGTCATCGACTTCACCGGCGGACGCCGTCCCGGCCCGATCCTGCAGGTGTACGACAACGTCTTCAGCGGCGGCGGTGACGATGCCCTGGATTTGGACGGCACCGATGCCCACATCGAGGGCAACGTCTTCGTCCATTTCCACCAAGACCAACCCCGTCCCAGCACCTCCAACGCCATTGCCACCGACAACGGCTCGGAGATCACCGTCGTCCGGAACCTTTTCTTCGACAACGACCACGCCGTGCTCCTGAAGAACGGCGCGTTCCTGACCTCGGCCCACAACACGATCGTCGGCTCGACCATCGCCGCCATCAACTTCGGCGAACCCGAACGGGACGTCCCGTTCGGACGCGGGGCCTCGCTGCGGGGCGACATCCTCTGGGGCAACGCCGCCCTGTTCGAAAACCTCGATCCGCCCGGCGCAACCATCGACCTCACCGTGCGCGACTCGATCCTGGAAAGCGCGGAACCCTGGCCCGGCGAAAACAACCTGGCCCTCGACCCGCGCCTGCGCCGGACGACCGGCGTCGATTGGGACACCATCCGCGAAGCCTTCGCGCTGTTGCCGGGATCGCCCGCCCGGGGTTCCGGTCCCTGGGGGTTGGACCGCGGGGCGTTGGTGCCGGCGGGCGCGGCCATCGGCGGCGGAACGGTCGGAACCACTCCGGCCGACGAAGCGACGTTCCTCCTCGGCGGCCCCGGCATCATCGAGGTTCGCTGGCGGTTGGATGGCGGCGCGTGGAGCGATCCCATGCCCGCCGACACGGCCCTGTCCCTCCCCAACCTCCCGCCGGGCCCGCACCGGCTCGAGGTGATCGGCCGCAACTCCGCGGGCGTTTGGCAGGAGGAAACCCACGCCGCCGCACGCGAGTGGACGGTCGATCCGGCCCAAGGCGGCGTCCGGCTCAACGAGCTGCTCGCCCTCAGCCGGACCACCGTCACCCCGGAAGGCGCCGTCAGCGGCTACGTCGAGTTGCGCAATGACGGCCTCCAACCGGTGGATCTTTCAGGCTGGCGGATCGCCCCTGGACCCGATCCCGCCACCGGCACGCCGCTGCCCGCCGGAACCATCCTCCCGCCCGGCGGTTTTCTGATCCTGCGCGAGGAAGCCGTCCCGACGCCCACGAACGAGCTGGTCTTGGACTTCCGCCTGCCCGCCGAGGGCGGCGCCGTGTACCTGTTCGACGACACCCTGCCGGTCCCGCAGGTGACGGACTCGCTCGAATATGGATTCCAGATCGCCGACCTCTCGATCGGGCGCGACGCCGCCGGCCGTTGGCAGCTCAACCACCCCACGCCCGGCGCGCCCAACCAGACCGCCCGCACCGGCGATCCCACCCGCCTCCGGCTGAACGAATGGCTTCCCGCCAGCCGGCTGCTCTACCCCGAGGACTACGTCGAGATCCACAACGCCGACGATCTGCCGGTCGACTTGGACGGCCTGCGGCTCACCGACAACCCGGTCGGCTGGCCGGACCGCCACGTCTTTCCCGCGCTCAGTTTCATCGCCGGCGGCGGACATCTTCGTTTGATCGCCGACGGCGCCCCGGAAGCCGGGCCGCGCCACCTGCCGTTCCGGCTCGCCGCCGGGCAGGGCATGCTGGGCCTGCTGGACCCGGCCCATCGGATCATCGACCAGATCGTTTACGAGTCGCCCTGGCCGGACCGCGCGTTGGGCCGGCAACCCGACGGCGCCACGTTCATCACCGCCCTGCCGATTCCCTCGCCCGGCGCGCCCAACCCGGTCCCGGCCGGAGGCGTCACCAACATCGTCGAGGAATCCCAAGTCCTCATTCCCATCACCCAACGCTGGCGCTACTACCAGTCGGGCCCGGCCCCCGCCAACTGGGCCGATCCCGCCTTCAACGATGCCGCCTGGCCCGAGGGCGAAGCCCTGCTGGCCCACGAGAACTCGGGACTTCCGGCGGCCATCCGCACCCAACTGCAAATCGGCCGGATCACCTACTACTTCCGCACCCGGTTCACCCTCGACTCCGTCCCCGAGGACGCTCTGCTCGAGCTGCGCACCGTCATCGACGACGGTTGCGTGCTTTGGCTCAACGGCCGGGAGTGGTTCCGGCTCGGCATGGGCCCCGGGCCGGTCGCGTACGACACCCGGGCCGATCGCACCGTGGGCAACGCCGATCGGGAGGGCCCCTTCCAACCGCCCGCCAATCTCTTGCACCCCGGCGAAAACGTCCTGGCCGCCGAGGTCCATCAGCACAGCTCCAACAGCAGCGACATCGTCTTCGGCCTGAGCCTCGAGTGGGTTCGCCGCACCACCAACATCGTCGGCGGCCGCCTCACCATCCGGCTCAACGAGCTGCTGGCCGCCAATCAAAGCCACCCGCTCGATCCGGGCGGGCTGACCGACTGGGTCGAACTGATCAACCTCGACGACCAGCCGGCCGACCTGGCCGGACTGAGCCTGAGCGACGACCCCGATCGGCCGCGACGCTGGGTCCTCCCGAACGGCGCCACGATCCCGCCCCACGGCTTCCTGGTGGTGGCCTGCGACCCGGCCTCCCCGCCCTCGGACACCAACACCGGTTTCGGCCTCAACCGCCGGAGCGGCGCGCTCTACCTCTTCGACCGCCCCGAAAACGGCGGCGGCCTGCTCGACGGCCTGCTCTACGGGTTGCAAACGCCCGACCTCGCCCTGGGACGTTCCCCGGATGGCGACGGCGCCTGGGGGCCCTGTCTTCCCACTCCCGGCCAACCCAATCAAACCGCTCCCACCGGCGACCCCCATCTGCTTCGGATCAACGAGTGGCTGGCCCGCCCGGACAAGGGCGGCGATTGGCTCGAACTCTACAACCCGGACCTCCTGCCGGTGCCGATCGCCGGCTTCCGCGTCAGCGACGACCTCAACGACCGCGAGGCCCACGTCTTTCCGCCGTTGTCGTTCGTGGGCGCCGGTGAGAATGCCTTCCTGGTGCTCGACGCCGACGGCCGGCCGCAGGCCGGCCCGGACCACCTGCCCTTCAAACTCTCCGGCAGTGGCGAGGCCATCGGTCTGTTCGACAGCCGCGGCTGGCGCGTCGATGCCGTCCTCTTCGAGGCCCAGGATCGCGGCGTCTCCGAAGGCCGCCTGCCCGATGGCGCGGACGGACCGTTCCATCGCTTCGTCCAACCCACCCCGGGCGCGCCCAACGCCGAGTCGGCCAATCCCGACCTCGATGGCGACGGGATGCCGAACTTGTGGGAAACCGCCCATGGCTTGGATCCGCATGATCCCACCGATGCCTCCTTGGACACCGACGGCGACGGCCTGACGAACCTCCAGGAATTCCTCGCCGGAACCGACCCGAACGACCCGGCCAGCGCGCTGCGCATCGAAGCCCTGCGGCTTCACGACGGCCCCGATCAGGCCACCGTCCTGCGGTTCAAGGCCGCCGCCGGCCGGACGTACTCGCTTTTGTACCGCGACCGTCTGGACTCGGGGGCATGGAGCAAGGTCGCCGACGTCCCGGCTCAGGGTTGCGATTGTCCCGTCGAGGTGGTCGATCCCGTCCCGCTCGCCGGGCCGGCGCGGTTCTACCGGCTCGTCACGCCGGCCGTGCCCTGAGGCCTCCGGCCGGCCCGCCGCCGTTGGTCAATCCGGTCGAGCGCCCGGCGACGTCGCGGGTTCCAAGGCCGCGGCGCGTTGGGACGCCCACAACGACCACGCCAGCACGGCGACGATGAGGATGTTCACGGCCAGCACGCCCGCCGTAAGCCAGGCGGGATGCCGCAGGACCGCCCAGGCTTCGTACGGGATGTAGAGTCCGCCGGAAAGCGCGCCGAGCCATTTCGCCCAAGCCCGGTTCCGCCACAGCCCGTAGGCCTCGGCGAACCGGATGAAGCTGTAGGCCAAGGCCCCCAACCCCACCCAGATCATCGCCTCGGGCGAAACCCTTTCCGCCAATCGAAGAAACAACCGCGGATAGGCCGCCGAGGGATCCTGGTGCATCCATTCCAGAAGCGACTGCAACCCCGCCTCCATTTCCGCCGGGGTGAACCGCAGCAGGACCAGCGCCACCACCAAGCCCAGCCCGCCCTTGGCCGCCTCCAACACCGCCACGCCATCCAGGATCGCCGTTTCCGAACACGGCGCCCGGCGGCCGGTCTCCGCTGGCGTTGTGCCCGCGCCGCTCACGAACCCTGCTGCCTCTGCCGGTATTCCAACGCCGCCGCGATGAACCCTCGGAACAACGGATGTGGCGCGTCCGGCTTGCTCCGGAACTCCGGATGGAACTGCGAGGCCATGAAGAACGGGTGATCCGCCAGTTCGATCAGCTCCACCAAGTCGCCATCCGGCGTCGTGCCGCTGAGAATGAATCCGGCCTTCTCGAACTCCTCCCGGTAGCGGTTGTTGAACTCGTAGCGATGGCGGTGCCGTTCATGCGCCACAAAGGCGCCGTACAGCCGGGCCGCGCGCGAACCCATTCGCAGTTGGACCTCTTGGGCGCCGAGCCGCATCGTGCCGCCCAAGTCCCGCACTCCCTCCTGTTCTTCCAGCAGGGCGATGACCGGATGGGTGGTCTCCTTGTTGAATTCGGTGGAATGGGCGTCCTCCCAACCCAGCACGTGCCGGGCGAATTCGATGGTGGCGATCTGCATCCCCAGACACAGCCCCAGATAGGGCACGCCGTTTTCCCGGGCGTAACGGGCGGCCAGGATCTTGCCCTCGACGCCCCGGTCGCCAAAGCCGCCCGGCACCAGGATGCCCGCCAAGTCCTTGAGCTGGGCCGCGTAGTTCTCCGGCGTCAGGGACTCGGCCTCGATCTTCTCGATCTCGACGCCGCAGTCGTTGGCCACCCCGGCATGGCCGATCGCCTCGTCCACCGACTTGTAGGCGTCCTGCAACCCGATGTACTTGCCCACCATGCCGATGCGGACCCGGTGTTTGGGGGCGACGATCTTGCGCAGGATGTCCTGCCAGTGGCTCATGTCCGCCGGTGGTACGTCGTCCAGATGCAACAACCGGCAGACCAAGGTGTCCATCCCCTCCCGCTGGAGCATCAACGGGACCTCGTAGATCGTGTGATCGACGTCCCGTTCCTCGATCACCGCCTCGACCGGCACGTTGCAGAACAGCGAGATCTTCTGCCGCAACTCCTTGCCCAGCGGCTTCTCGGTCCGGCAGACCAGGATGTGCGGGGTGATGCCGATCTCCCGGAGCTTGGCCACCGACTGCTGGGTCGGCTTGGTCTTCAACTCCCCGGCCGCCTTGATGAACGGCACGTAGGTGACGTGGATGAACAGCGCGTTGCCGAGACCCACCTCGAGCGCAAACTCCCGAATGGCCTCCAGAAACGGCAACCCCTCGATGTCGCCGGTCGTTCCCCCGATCTCGGTGATCACCACGTCCGCCTCCGACCGCCGGCCCACCTCGCGGATGCGCTCCTTGATCACGTCGGTCACATGCGGGATGACCTGGACGGTCTTGCCCAAGTATTTCCCCTGCCGCTCGTTCTCGAGCACCTGCTGGTACACCTGTCCGCTGGTGAGGTTGTTGAACCGGGTCAGTTGCGTCCGGGTGAACCGCTCGTAGTGGCCCAGGTCCAGATCCGTTTCCGCCCCGTCGTCCAACACGTACACCTCCCCGTGTTGGAAGGGGTTCATGGTGCCGGGATCGACGTTCAGATACGGGTCGAACTTCTGAAGGGTCACCTTCAGCTTGCGGTTTTCCAGCAGGGTGCCCAACGAGGCGGCCGTCAGCCCCTTGCCCAGGGAGCTGATCACGCCGCCGGTCACGAAAATGTACTTGGTGCTCACAGTCCGCGTCTCAACCTGCGTTGTCGGTTCCAGCCAAAAGGTTCGGATCCTCCGCCAGCAGCGCCTCCACCCGCGCCAAATCCGCCGGCGTGTCGATGCCCACGCTCCGGTGTGCCACCCGCACCACGCGGATGCGGATGCCGTGCTCGAGGGCGCGCAGTTGCTCGAGGCGTTCGGCCTTCTCCAGCGCACTCATCGGCAGCCCCACCAGCCGCAGCAGGGTCTCCCGCCGGTAGCCGTACAACCCCAGATGATGGAGGAACGGAAACGCCGCCAGCCGTTCCGCCGCCGGGGCGTCCGCATGATCCCGCAGGTACGGGATCGCCCAGCGGGAAAAGTAGAGGGCGTCCCCCAACCGGTTCACCACCACCTTGACCACGTTGGGATTGTCCAGATCGCCCGGTTCGGCCAACAGCGTGGCTGCCGTGGTCATCTCCGCCTCGGTCAG
>RFJD01000472.1 GCA_003695015.1 Verrucomicrobiota bacterium
CAGGCTCAACCACACGTAGCCCAGCCAGACCCGGCCCAAGCGGACGCGGGGTTTGAGTTCCGGTTGGTCCGCCACCGCGGCCTGGGCCTGGCGCCAGAGTTGTTCGGCCCGGGCCATGGTGACGAAGTTGAAGAAAGGCGTGTCGGTGCGGGAGAAGCAGGTCAGGTTCCAGCCGGCCGAAGCGTCGTGGAGCAGGGCCATGTAACGGCGGATGAACGGCGCGGCCGGGCCGTAGTAGCCGTCGAGGAACTCGTCGATCAGGCGGCGGTCGTCCTGGGAGGGATCCCAGAGCAACTGCGCCAGCACCCAGGCGCGGAGCTCGCTGAACTCCGCGCCGTAGCCTTGATAGGCGCCCTGCTCGAAGAGGCCCTTCACGTGGTGGGCGGCGAAGAAGCGGACGTTGGGCCCGAGCACGAACCAGTTGGGATGCGGCTGCAGGTAGTGGGCGAAGTCGGTGGTGTAGTCCCAGACGTAGAGCCGGTTGCAGATGGCGGCCCAACCCCGGATGTCCTCGGCAAAGGCGCGGTTGGCCGGGGCTTCCAGCGGTTCGCGGAAGTTGCACTCGATCGAGCAGAGCCGGACGATCACGTTGGGGCGCGGGCGGATCGTCTTCGGCGGTTTGCGGGTGTACTGGTAGGCGAGGGTGTCGATGGCCACGTGGGGAAACTCCTTCCCGACCTCGGCCGCCACATAGTTGACGAAGTCCAGCAACGAACCGGCGTGGCTGCCCTCCCGCTCGTCGATGGCGCGGCAGGCGTCACATTCGCAGGGCCGATGCCAGTCGTTTTGCGAGACCGAAACGATCCGGGCCTCGGGCGATTCCCGCAGCCACTGCTTGACCCGCTCGACGACGAACCGGCGCAGCTCCGGGTTGGTCAGGCAGAGCTGGGCATGGTCGGCGGTGCGCTTGCCGTCCACGAGGCTGTACCACTCCGTATGTTCGGCGAAGTGTTCCTGCGGCGGCACCAGCGGGTAGAAGGTGTGAACGAAGCCCCGGTAGCGGATGCATCCGCCCCAATCCTCCGGGATGCGGGCCGACTGGCTGTTGGAAAAGTTCCGGACCGCCCAGCGCGCGTCGAAGGCCGGATACCAGAACGGATCACGCGATTCGAAGGTTGGCGCGTAACGCACGTCCAAGTCCGGCACGACCAACTGGTCGGGTCGGGGAACCTGTTCCGCCCACGGCGTCCACCAGCGGACGCCGCACTGCTGCTGGAGGAAGTGGGAAACCGCGTACAACGTGCCGCGGGGCCGGCCGCCGGCCAGCAGGAGCCGTTGGCCGCGGGTGCGGATGACGATTTCCTCCGGTCCCAGCGCATCGAACGGCACTTCCGGAAACGCCTCCCGAGCGGCCGGACCGTTGCCGACAATGATGCAGGCGTCCGGCGTTTGGACGCCGACGTCCCGGACGGGGAACGGCTTGCCGGCCATCCGTCCCAAGGTTTCCGACAGTTCGTCCACCGCGTGTTGTTCCGGGGCCGAAAGCCCGATCTGGCGGACGATGACCGTCGCCGGGCCGCGGTCGCGGGCGATGAGCGTGATGTCCGGCCGTCCGGACCAGGCGGTCAGGACGGACGCGGCCAGGAGAATGCTTCGGGTCGCTGACATGGCTCGTTGGATGCAGGCGCAGGGTAGGGCAGGGGATGGAAGGCGTCGAGTCCGGAGTGCGGCGCGCCGTGTGTGCAGTGCAAGCCGGAGGAGGCTGCGAAGTTGTCAGCGTTTCCCGCCGGTCCGTATGCTGGGGGCGTGAGCAGGAGAACCTGGGTTCCCCGGGCCGTCGTCCATCGTTTCGAGGGAGGCGCGCGTCTGTTGGTCGCCCCCATGCCGCACATGGCCAGCGTGAGCGTCGGCTTCTGGGTGGCGGTGGGCGGGCGGCATGAGCGCCCGGAGGAGAACGGCATTGGCCACTTCATCGAGCACATGCTTTTCAAGGGGACGCGCCGCCGCAGCGCCCGACAGATTTCCGAGGACATCGAGGGTGTGGGCGGATACCTCAACGCTTTCACCAGCGAGGAACACACCTGCTACTACGCCCGGGCGCCCCGGCGGCATCTGGACCGGATGATCGACGTGCTCGCGGACATGTTCCTGAACCCGAGGTTCGATCCGGTCGAGGTCGAGAAGGAACGCGGCGTGATCAAGGAGGAGATCGCCATGTACCTCGACCAGCCTCACCAACTGGTGCAGGAACTGCTGAACGCCGCGCTCTGGCCGGAACATCCGTTGGGCCGACCGCTGACCGGCACGCCGGAGGGGTTGGACCGGCTGGGCCGGGAACAGCTTCGGGCCTACCACCGCAGCCACTACACGGCCGCCCAATTGGTGGTGACTGTGGCCGGCGGGGTGGAGGAACGGGAAGTCCGGCGGGCCTGCGACGCGCTTTGGCGGCGATTGCCGGCAGGAAGCCAAACCGCATGCGTGCCGGCGCCACCGGCCGACCAGGAGCCGCGCTTCCGGCTTGTGACCCGGCAGGTGGAGCAGGCCCAACTGGCCGTGGGCTTCCGAACCTGCGCCCACGACGACCCCCGGCGGTTCGCCCTCCGGATCCTCAACGCGATCGTCGGCGAGAACATGAGTTCGCGCCTGTTCGTCCGCCTGCGGGAGGATTTGGGGCTGGCTTACGCCGTCCACAGCTCGACCAGTTTTTTCCGGGACACGGGCGATCTGGCGATTTTCTGCGGGCTGGATCCCGCGAATCTGACGCGCGCCTTCCGGCTGGTCCTCGAGGAGCTGAAGCGACTGGCTTCGCGGGCGCCGGGCCGGGCGGAATTCGAGCGGGCCCGCGAATACGCCCTCGGCCAGGTCGATCTCGGGATCGAGGGAACCGAGAACTGCATGAACTGGCTGGGGGAACAGTTCCTGGCGCACGGGCGGTTGCGCAGTCCGTTGACGCTGAAGCAGCGCCTGGCTCGCGTCACACCGGCGGAGGTTCGCCGGGTGGCGGCGGACTTTTTCCGGCCGGAACGGCTGGCCGTGGCGGTGGTGGGGCCGGTCAAGAGCTTGGGCCGCCTGCGCCGGTGGGTGGGCGAGCTGACCTGAGCCGGCACCGGCGGTGCGGCAGGTTCAGCGGGAGGCCGCCGGCCGGTTGAGCAGGACGTCGATCCGGGGCGCCCGGTGGTGGTAGGGCTTCATGATGATGTCGATCCGGCCGTCGCCATCGACGTCCGCCGCCTGGCCTTCGTGGATGCCCAAGCCGGCGGAAACCACCCTTTCCCGAAAACCACCGCGGCCGTCGCCGAACCAGAGGAAGGTCCGGGCCTCGTCTCCGGCGCCCGGGTCCCCCATTTCCCCGATGAGGATGTCCAAGTGGCCGTCGCCATCGAAGTCGCGCACCTCGCAGGTGTGGCCGTGCCGGACCGCCCGGAGATCGTGCGCCTCCCAGCGACCATCCCGCCATTGGTACCAGCGGGCGACGCCGTCCATGTCGCCGGGTGAAAACACCACCTCCGGCCGGCCGCCTTCGACCAGTTGGCCCGCGGCGCATTGGGTGAAGCGCATCGAGTCGTCGATGACCTCGACGGCGAACGTCCCGTTGGCCAGACGTCGGAACCACCGGCCGCCCCCGACCAGGTCCGGAACGCCGTCCCCATCCACGTCCACCGGCCGGGAGGGAAAGCCCTCGCATTCGGCGCCCTTTTCCCAGCGGTAAACCACGCGGGCCTGCCATGCCGAGGGATCGCGCGGCCGGACCGGGATTTCGAACCAGAGCAACGCGCGGGCGCCCTGGTTCCATGAGATCAGCTCCGGCCGGCCGTCGCCGTCATAATCGGCGATCGTCTGGTCGTGGTGTTTGTGGGCGCCGGTTTTCTTGATGGCGTGGCGCGGCCAGGGCAGGTCGAATCGCGGCGCCGGGTTTTCCCACCACCACAGGTTCGGGCCGCTGGCGTCCTGGCCCAGGACGAGGTCCAGGTCGCCGTCGCCATCGAGGTCGGCCGCGGCGCCGCCGGCTTCCGGCTTCAGAAGTCCGGGCTCGATGACGCGCCGGTCCCAACCGCGGCCGTTCCAGCGGTACCAGACCACGGCCGGGGCGCGGGTGCGTTCCCCCACGGCGAAATCGGTGATGCCGTCGCCGTCGAAATCGGCCGCGACGCAACAGGTTTGCTGGTTGCCGGAGTTGGGTGGGGCAAGGAAACCGTCCGCGCTGCTGCGGCGTTCCCAGTGGATCGGCTGGGCCATGCCGCCGGCGGCCCAAGCCAAGGCCAACAGCCATGGGCCGAAGCGGGTCGGCGGGCGTTTCGGATGCGGGAAGGTCTGGTTTGTCATGGGATCGGCGCTTTCGGCGACGATGCTGGGCGGCGCGCCGCATGGTGTCCAGCCCTTTGGATGACGGTCGTGGTTGTGACCGGGGTGTTGCCGGCTGGAAGCTCCAGCACAGTTGCAGGCTCTGGAGCGCAGGCATCCTTGCCTGCCGCTCCAAAGTGTTGCCGGCTGGAAGCTTGCAGTACAGTGGCTGCCTTCCATGTGGTGCCGGCATCCTGCCTGCAACTCCTTGGTGGTGTGGCGCAGGTATCCTGCCGGCCCGTTTTTCCAACCATCCGGCAGTGCCGGGCGCTCAATCTCCGGCTTGATCCGCCGGGCCCCAACCGACGGCGGGCGCCGCCGGCGCGTAGCGGCGCAGGTACTTCAGGGCGACCCGGAAGTCCTTCGGGAGCGGCGATTCGAAGACGATCGTTTCGCCGGTGGCCGGGTGGCGGAGTTCGACCCGCTGCCAATGGACCGCGGCGCGGCCGATGAGCGGTCGCTCCGGTTCCCGTCGTTTGGGCCGGTAGTCGGGTTTCAAGCGGGAGAGCAGCAGGGGCGGTCCGTCATAGACGGGGTCGCCCACCACGGGAAGCCGTCGCCACCGCAGATGCAGGCGGACTTGGTGCCAGCGGTCGGTAAGCGGTCGGGCCCGCCAGAGCGCGTGGCCGGCGAAGGTTTCGATCCGCTCGAAAAGAGTGACCGATTTCTTGCCGTGGCGGTGATCGACCCGCATGCGGGTGGGGTCCTTGGGATGCGGGCTCAGGCGCAGGCGGACCTCGAACCGGCTTTCGGGCGGCACGCCCTGGGTCAGGACCACGCAGTCCACCACCGGTTTTTCGGCGTGGAACTGGTTGACCAAGGCGGTGTGAGCCTCCGGGTTCCTGGCCAGGACGAGCACGCCGGAGGCTTCGGCGTCCATCCGGCAGACGTGCCGGAGGAAGCTCAGCCGGCGTTCGGCTGCCCATGGCCGGCCTTCCCGGATGCCCTGCTGGAGCAGCCCGACCAGTGACGGTCGCCCGGCCATCCCGGGTTCGCCGGGCGCGGCGGGCGGTCCGGCCGGTTTGTCCAACACCAGCAGGTGGTCGTCCTCATGGAGGACCGCCAGCGGCCAGAACTCCCGGGTCGCCGGGGAGGAGAGCTTGATGACCTGGGGGCTCAAACCGTGCGTTGGGCGGCGCCCGGTCTCAGGGGTTGGCGGGCGCACTCTGGCCGGAATCCTGGCCGCCGGAGTCGGACGTTTCCTGCCCCTGGCTGGCCTGGACCTGGTCGGAAGGGAAGCGGATGTCGCTGACCTCGATGCGCCGGGCCAGCCATTCCCGGAAGGCGGCCATCCGGCCCTGGTCCTGCATGCGGGCCAACTGGTCGGGCAGGGCGGCCTTGAGTTCCTCTTCGTCCACCGGCTCGCGTTTGCGGACGTAGATGGCCACGCCACCATCGGCCAGCGGGATGAAGTCACTCAGTTCGCCTTCCTTGAGTTCAGCGGCCACGCTGACCACCCGGCTGAAGGGCAGGTAGGCCGGCCAACCCGGCACGTTCCGGCTGCTACGGGAGAACCGGGGCAGCCGGATCCACCCGTGCCCGGTCTCGAACACCGCGTTGGCGAACGGCTTGCCTTCCTTGAGGGCCTGGCGCAACTGCTCGACCAGCTTGCGGCCTTCCTCGACGGCCAACCGCCGGGCCTCCTCCCGGCGGAAATCCTCCGTCACCCGGGCGCGGATTTCCTCCAAAGGCGGCACGGTGCTGGGGATGCGTTCCTTGAAGGCGATGAGGTCCACCGCGTCCTCGCCCACCAGCGGCGCGGAGAAGGGACGGTCGGGCCCGAGCTTGAAGGCGATTTCGACGAAGTTGCGCGCCACGCCGGGGATGGGGGCGGTGGCCCGTTCGGTGAACGGCTGGGTGCTCTGGACCTTCAAGCCTTTGGCCTCCGCCAGCACAAACAGGTTGGTCACGGCCATCGGCTCCTTCTCGAACAGCTCGGTGCCGAACTTGGCCGCTTCGCGCCGGGCGATCACCAACGCCAGCCGGTCCCGTTCCTCTTCGCGGAGCTTGAGCTTGGCCTGCTCGGGCGGGAGCACCTGGCCGTTGGTGTCGAGGAAGGCATTCGCGCCCCGCTGCTGGTAGAGGGCGTCCAGTCGTTCGGTCAGGTTGGTGATCTTGGCCAGTTCGGCCTCGGCTTGGGCGACGTAGTTCGAGGCCGGAAAACGGACGTAATACACGGCCACCTTCTCCGGCGTGCGGTACATCGCCATCCGGTTGGTGTAGAACTCGGCGACCGCCTCGGGGGTGACCTGGACCTTGTCCAGGAAATTGGTGGCCATGATCCGGAGCGCCTCGGCTTGGATGCGCTCGTTTGCGATCCGGTACTGCCGGGCCGCCTCCCGCGGAGTCACCAGTGCACCCGCCGCGCCGACCACGTCGAACATGTGGTCGATGGCGATCTCGTGTTTGATGAAGCGGGTGATGTCTTCGGGCGGAATCCGGCGCTGCTCCATCCGCTCGACGAACTGGCGGTAGTTGGCGCGGGCGGTCTCCGGCTGTCCGGGCGAGCCGAAGTTGCGCAACACCCACTCGGCCACGGCCTGGTCGCTGACTTCGATGTCGAGCGCCTCGATCTGGGACAACAACACCAGCCGGTTGCGGGCTTCCTGATCGAGGTCGAAGCCCATCTGCCGGGCGTTGACGTCGTCCGGGAACCGGCCGAACCGCAGGAAAAAGCTGAGTTGGACCTCCAAGGCGGCCTGCTGGAAGCGTTCGACCGGGATGGGCCGGCCGTTCATGGTTCCGTAAGTCCGGGCACCCCGGATCGCCCCGCCGCGTCTCGACGTGGGCGTGAAGAAAATCACAAAGCTGACGATGGTGGCAGCAATGATGATCCCCCACAGCCACGTCGAGTGCTTTCGTATTGTGCCAAACATAAGCGTCAACGACTCAAGAAGCGCGAAGGCTAAAGGCCGCCGCCGCAGGTGGTCAAACGGAAAAGGGAGCGCCGGTTGTCCGGGCGTTCGCCCCCGGTCCGAGGTGGGGCCGGCCGCCCGGCCAATCCAACCGTTCCGAACGTCGGCGCATTTGGCTTGGAGGCGGGAGGGGAGCCCCTATGCTCGACGCCGAAAACCCGTCGGCGGGCAGGCCGGGCGGCGTGGCCCCGCCGGGAGAGTGCAGGTGACCGGGAACCGAGCGTGAGCGGATGGTTTTACAACTTCGGACGGCGGCTGGGCCGGGCGGCGGTCCCGGCCATCCGGAAGTCCAAGTGGGTGTGGCAGAAGGCCACCGGCGACGAGCAACAGGCGCTGGCCGCCGAGCACGCCTTCGGCGCGGCGTTGGCGGTCGAGGTCCGCGCTCAGACGCCGCCGGCGCGGGACCCGGAGGCGAACGCCTTGGTCGCCGAGATTTGCCAGAACCTCGCCCGCACGGTGAAGGAGAAAGGCCGCCGGTTCCATGCCGAGGTTTGCTGGATGGAGGAACCCAACGCGTTCGCGCTGCCGGGCGGGTTCATCTTCGTGAGCGAGACGTTGGTCGAGTTTTGCGAGCGACAAAGCGCCGAGCTGGCCTTCGTGGTCGGGCATGAGATGGCCCACATCCTGCGCGGGCACGTGTGGGACCGGATGCTGGCCCAGGCGGCCTCCCAGGTGGCATCGGCCGTGGCGTTGCGACGGGGGCCCCTGGGCCAGTGGCTGAAGGAGACCGGCTTCGATCTCCTGTTGAAGGCGCATTCCCGTGACGGGGAGGCGGAGGCGGACGTGCTGGGGGTGCGTCTGGCGGCGTCGGCGGGGTACTATCCGGGCGGGGCGGTGACGCTGTTGCGGAAGTTGGAGAAACGGGGCGACCAACCGCAGGCCGTGGGCCGGTACTTTGCGACCCATCCGCCGGCGAGCGAACGCCTGGCGGCGCTCATCCCCGTCTGCCGGCAACTGGAGCGGGGCGCCGGCTGAAGCGGCGCGCGCCAAAGGCGCGTGCGCCCGCTTGTTACGAAAAGGAGATTGCGGCAGGTTGGGACCGAAAGCGAGCTGGAACGATGGAGCTGCAACGGAAAACCAACGAGGGAGTTCGCCACCCGCCTGACGCCGGGTCGGCGCCGACGTGGCGGCGGTGGACCCGGCGGGCTTGGTTGGCCGGGATGGGGATGGCCTTGCTGGCTGGGGGATGCGATCGGCTGGGCGGCAGCCGGCCGGATCCCGACCGCGTTCGTCCGGAGGGCGTCCCGTTTTCGTTTCGGCTTCCCGAGACCTGGCGGGTGGACGAGGTCGAGGAATTTGCGGTGCGACTTCGGGTTTCGCGCGTGGTGAGCGACGATTCTTCCTCGGTGGTGCTGGAGTGGACGCCCATACCGGAGGGGCAGTCGATTCACTCGGTCAGTCTGGCGCCCTCGCCGGAGCTGGAGGACATCCAACTGGTGGGCAGCGGCAACACGACCCTGGGGACGTGGATGGCCCGCTGGCGCACGTACACGTACAAGGGGAAGAAGGAGCGGATGGCCCAGGTCAACTGGGTGGTCCATGCGCCGCGGCTGTTGATCCGATCCAAGCTCGTGTGTCCTGAATCAGAGCGTTCCGGCATGGAGAAGCGGCTCCGAAGGCTGATGGAGAGCATCCGAATCGAAGATCGCTGAGCTGGCAGGGGAGGGACCGGAACCAGACGTCGGTCGGAGTCGGGCGAACCGGCAGCCGTTTCAGGAATTGGTGGCGATGAGATTGCCGCCCGGGTGCTGGTACCGGTCATGCCAGAACAGATCGAAGTAGATGGGATGGAATGGCGCGCCCAAGGCCCGGCTCAGCCGGGCGGCGTTTTCCCGGGCGAACTCTTGGAGGGTGTGATACTGCCAGGGCTCGCGCACGTCCCCGTAGGTTGCGCCCCGGGCCAGTCCGGCGCGGCGGAGCTGTTCACCGGTGAAGATGGCCGGAGTCTGCATGACCCAGGAATCCAGCGGCAGCCGCAACAGCGGCACCAGCCGCGGCCGGGTGGGCTCCAGCTCTTGGGCCATCGCCACCAGGTGCTCGAGGTAGAGGTCGATGGGCTTGCGGACCTTGTTGAAGCAGGCGAGCTGGTCGGGCCGGATGTTGTCGAGCTCCTCGATCAGCTCCTGATGAATCTCGTCGGTCAGTTGTTCGAAATCGCGTTCCGACTCCACATCCAGCAAGGCCTTCGCCAGCCGGCGCTTTTGGCTCACGAAGTACTCCTTGAAAGCTTTCGCGGGTCCGCGCCGTCCTTTGTCGATGCGGTGGAAGCCCCGGAAGGTGTTCTGGCCGACCGCGGGGATGACATCGACAGTGCCGTCAGCCTTGCACACGCGGGCCCCTTGGATGACGTCCTCCCACGGGTATTGGGGTGAGGGATGGAGGAAGATTTCTTCGGCCCGCTGACGGAGGCGGCGGAGGGTTTCCATGGTGTGGTTGGTCGTCATGTCGCCTTGCCCTGTTTGATGCAAATGTTGGGTCAAACAGTGCCACGTCCGGAGCCGGCGTAAAGCCGGAGGACGTCGGCGGACGTGCGGCGGTTGGAGCCGGCGGGGCGGTTGGGGAAGGCGCGCTGGCGGGGAGGCCGCCCCTCGGGGGTGGCCTACCGGCCGGCCGCTGCCAGCTCTTCCTCCAGATCGACGATTTCCTTGATCTGGGCGAGGAACCAAGGGTCGATCTTGGTCAGCTCGTGGATTTCCTCGACGCTGATG
>RFJD01000473.1 GCA_003695015.1 Verrucomicrobiota bacterium
CCCAACTGACGTCCCACCAGCCACAGCAGCAACAACGCCCCCACCCAACACCCGAGCGAACGGACGGCCGCCGGCAGGGGCCACGAAGCCATGCCCATTTCAGGGAGCACATAGACCGCCGCCGCATGCCCTGCGACGATGAATGCCAGCCACAACCACCACGGGACGTAGCGGAACACCACCGGCAGAAACAGGAGGCGCAAGCGGCCCATCGCCTTCTCGGCCTGTGCCAGCCATTGGCGCAAGAACTCGAGCTGGGCCGACGGTTCCTCCGGCAGTTCCAACTCCTCCGGCGCCGTCTGCCGCGCAGCCAACCGCCGCCAACCCCCGTAGGCGGACAACAACCCCGCGGCCCGCACCTCCAAGGTCTCGAGCACCGCCTCCTCCGCCTCCAGTTCCTGCTCGAACTGCTCGTGGGCGCGCCGGGCTTCGGTCAGGGCCGTCTCGGTCTGCCGGGTGTTGCGAAGCTGGTCCCGTTGCAAACGGTACTTGGCCCGACCGGCGGCTTCTTCCAGCGTGGTCTCGAGCGCCTGCCGCGCCCGGTCGATGGCGGCCTCGATTCGCTCCCGGCGGGCCGCCGCGTGTCGTTCCCAAGCCGCCTTCCGCTCCTCCCAAGCGGCCTCCAGACCGGCTTCGATCTCCCGCCATTCCTCGTCGAACCGGCGGACCAACGCCTCGCGCCGGCGTGCCTGACGGGCCTGACGGGCGGTCTCGGCCTCCCGGCGTTCGCGCCAACGTTGCGCGCAGGTCCGGCCCACTTCGTGAAGCACGGCCAGGCTGCGGGCGATTTCGAGCAGATGGGGCGGTTCACTCACAGTCGGCTTCGATCTGGCGCAACAAACGGTCGAGGTTCTCGAGGTCCGCCGCCGTGCGTTGGACCTCGCTCCACAGCGGTTCGAGGAACTGTTTCTCGAACTCGGCGGCCCGGGCGTCGGACCACACGGTGCGCGTCCATTCCCAACGCGCCTTCAGGTCGCGCGTCAAGGCCACCAATCGGGCTCGGGCGCCGCCCAGACTCATGCCTCCTCCTCCTGACTGGAACCCTCCGAATCGGCGCGCCCGGCGGAACCTTCCGGGTCGGTGGTCGCCGGCGTCCCGCCCGCCGGGGCGCCCGGCCCGGTGACGGGGGCGGATCGTTCGGCATAAGCGGACAGCGTCTGGATGATCCGCCCCAGAAGCTGGATGCCCTGCTCGAGTCCCTCGCCCAGCCATTGCCGGAGGCGGGTGGCCCGGCGGTGGAGGGGTTCGACGCGACTGTCGAACTGCCGGTTCCATCCCCGGATGGCCCGCAGTTTCTCCTCGGCTTCCTCGACCGCCCGGCGGGCGCGGGCGACGGCTTGGCGGCGGGCGCTGGCATCCGCCTCAAAAGCCGAAAGGCGGGCCGTGAACAACTCCTGTTCCCGCTGCTCGAGGAGGCGTTGGCGGAGGCGGCGTTCGCGTTCCCAGCGGCCCGGTAACTCGCCGGCCAGCCGTTGACGCAGCCGCCGCACCTCCTCGTCGGCTTCGTCCAAGGCGGCCCGGGCCTTCTCGCGATAGACGATGAGACTGGCCCGGAACTGCTCGATGGCCTCGAGGGACTGGACCTTGGCGGAGCCGGGCATGGGCTAGCGTTGCTGGAGGTATTCCTCGATGCGTTTGGCCTTGCGGAGGAGGAAGGGCACGTGGCGGTCGGCAACATCGACGAACTTCCGCAACGCCTTCATCGTCTGCTTGAAGTCCTCGGCAAAGCGCGCGTGTTCCTGATCCTGCCAGGTGTCGCCCAAGGCGGTGAAGCGAGCCTGCAGGAGACTCATGCGGTTTTGGAGGTCCACGGTGAACCGCTTCAGTTCCTCGGCGAACCGCCGGACCTCCTCCGGATCCATGATGGCCTGTGGCACGTTGCTTCCTTTCGCGCTTCAGGATGACAACTCCCCGCCGGCGGGTCCGTCGGCCGGGATGTTCAATCGATACCCCCGGCCCGGCGGCGCCGAACGCCCTTCCACCGGCCGGAGCCGCAAGGTTATCAACGATTCGCGGTTCGGGCCAAAACGAATCCGCACCCGCAGACGGCGCTCCCCGGCCGGGCGAGGTGGGCTGGATGGAACCCGCGGTTTCATGCCCGCAAGGTAGCACACCCCGTGCCAATCCGCCGCCAATCAACCACCCGCGGCCCGTCCCGCTCCCGGCGGCAGAATCTCGACGATTTCGGACAGCGGTTCCCCGGCGGCGTTGACGATGGTGTTGCGGCGACCGTAAAGCGCCACCGGCCCCGCCAGCCCCAGGGCGCGCCGCATCAGATCGTCCGGCCAGACCTTCAGAAATGCCCTGGGACCGCCCCGATGCGGCACGCGCCCAAGGTGCAAGATCCGGCCCAAAGGCACGTATTCGTCCAGGATCAGCCGGCGCTCCCGCGATCCGAAGCGGTCCAGATGAATGCGGTTGACGCCAAACTCGACCGGCCGCTGGTCACGGTCCAACCGCAACACCACCTCGCGGAAATAGTCCGATCCCTGCACTTCGCGGCCCCAGACCTCGATGTGGATGTCGCCTCCGTGAAACGCCTCGAGCGTGGGGGTCATGTCGTTGTCGTGGACCAACAGCGACCGCTCCGGCTCGGGAATCGCCTCCGGCCGCACCCGCTCGACCCGCGGCAACGCCCGGCCCTCCCGCCGGTAGAACTCGTCCAGCGGAAACAGCCAGTCCCGGCATTCCACGCCGGCCTCCCGGGTCTCAGGCATACTTGCCCCCGCGGTGTTCCGGCTTGAAGAACTCCCGGATCAGCTCGTCCACCTTCAGCAACCCGGCCCGGTCCAGCCTCAGCCGGTCCGGTTCCACCACCAGATGCCCGGTCGCCTTGAGCCGACGGATCGGTTCGGCGAACGCCTCGACCGGGTCCGTCCCGAACTTCCGGACGAAATAATCCCGCCGGACCTCGCCCAGCTTGAGCAGCAACATCAGCTCGCGGATGCAAAGCTCCTCCCGGGTGGGCTTGAGCGCCCGGTAAACCGGCGACCTCCCCTCCTGGATGGCCCGGACGTACGGATCGAACTCGTGGTGGTTCTGGTAATGAACGCCGTTGATGTGCCCGAAACTGGCCACCCCCACGCTCAGAATGTCCGCCCCCGAGAAAAGCTGGTGGCGGTAAACGAACCGCGTGCGTTCCGGGTCCTTCACCACCGTGCTGGTGCTGGTGACCGTGTAACCCGCCTCCTCGAAACGCCGGAAGGCGTAATCGACCCACCGGCGCTTGGTCTCCCAATCCGCCACCGGCGCCACCAGTTTGCCCTCCGCCTTCATCCGCTGGTAGAGGGTGGTGTTGAAGGGCACCTCCATCTGGTACACCGTCAGGCTGTCGGGCTTCAGTTCCAGCGCCCGCTCGACCGTTTCCCGCCAGCGTTCCTCGGTCTCCTCGACCATCCCGGCGATCAGGTCGATGTTGATCTGCGGAAACCCCACCTCGCGCGCGTAGTGGTAAGCCCGGAGGATCTCCCTGGACCGATGCGCCCGGCCGTTGATTTCCAGGATGTGGTCGTCGAAATGCTCGATCCCCAGGCTCAACCGCGTCACCCCCACCTCCCGGATCGTCCGCAGCTTGTGGTCGGTCAACGTGCCCGGCTCGGCTTCGAACGTGACCTCCTCCGCCTCGTCCCACGGCAGCAACCGCTTCATCTCGTCGGTCAGATGACGCATTTGCTTCTCCGAAAGGTAGCTCGGCGTGCCGCCGCCGAAGTAAACGAACTTCGGCTTCCGCCCGCCCACGAACGGCTGCCGGGCGTACCGGGCCAGCTCCTGCAGCATCGCCTCCAAGTAGTTCCACACCTGCCGCGCGTCCTTGTCGGTATAGACCTTGTAGTAGCAGAAGTGGCACCGCTTCCGGCAAAACGGGATGTGCGCATAGACGCCAAGCCAGACGTCCGGGCGCGGCGGTTCCCGCAACGCCGCCTCGAAAACCGGCACCTGCTCCGGCTTCCAAAAAGCGTACGGCGGGTAGTTGGTCACGAAGTAGTTGCCCGGCCGGGTCGCCTTCTCCAACGGCGGGGCCTGCGGCGTGCCGGACGCGCCCGGGGTCTGCGAGCTGAGGGATTCGTTGGCCATGAGAAATCCTTGGTTACCGGGAGGGAGTTTCGCCGAAACAGTACACCGCGCCGTCTTCACTGCCGATGACCAGCACGCCGTCCACGATCGCCGGCGACGCGGTGATGGCCTCGCCGATCTCGTATCGATCCAGCTCCCGACCGGTCTTCAAATCGAGCACATACAGGCGCCCGTCATCGGAACCCACGTACACCCGGCCGCCGGCCACCACCGGCGAGCTGTCCACCTTGCCGCGGGTCTGCAAATGCCAAAGCTCCTTGCCGTCCGCCGCTTGGACGCAATGCACCCGCCGGTCGCGCCCGCCGAACACCACCCGTCCCTCCGCCACCGCCGGCGACGAGAAATACGGGAAGTTCCGGTCCCGGAAACGCCAGACGACCTCCGCCTTCCGCAGGTCCACGCAGAGAAACTCGTTGTCGTAATGCCCGAAATAGGCCCGTCCGTCCGCCAGAGCCACCGAACCGGCGATGTACGCACCGGCCTCGACCTCCGCCACTTTTTGCCCGTCCTTGAGCCGGACGACGTGCAGGATCGCGTCGCACCCGCCAAACACCGTCCGCCCGTCGTCCACCGCGGGCGAGCCGTTGATGTAATTGCCCGTCTCGTAAACCCAGTTGGTCCGGCCCGTGACGGCGTCCACGCAGTACAGCATCGTGTCGTAACTGCCGGCGAGGATCCACGGGGAGCGACCGTCCGGCGCCAAGGTGGCGTTGGGCGCGCCCAGGATTTGGTCGCCGGTCTCGACCGCCCATTCCAAGCGGCCGGTTTCGCGGGAGACGCAATAGAGCTTGCCGTCGCCCGAACCCACATAGACGCGGTCCCCGAGCACCAAGGGAGAAGACTCGACCGCGCCGCCGGTCTTGAACCGCCATCGGACCGAGCCATCGCGCAGGTCCAGCGCGTAGAGGTGTTCGTCGTCCGACCCGACGTAAACCACACCGCCGACGATGGCGGCTGAGGACAACACGGCTCCCTCGGTGGCGTGCTTCCAACGCAGTTTCAACCGTTCCGGCGGCCGGGCCGGAGTGACGCCCGTCAGCGCCGGGTTGCCCCGGTACATCGGCCAGCTCCCGGCGGTGGCCCACAGGGCCTTGGCGCCGCCGCTGCCGGCCATCACCGGCGCGGCGAAAGCCAGAAATCCGGCGGCCACGACCGCACCCCACCGGGAAATCCCCGGCGGACGTCGGCGCGGCGCCTCTGTCGTTGCACGGGCCTGTCCTGCGTTGTCCATGGCGCGGATTATCCGGCACGAACCGGGCCGGCGCAAATCGACACCTCCCGCGCCCGGCCGGCCGCGACCCA
>RFJD01000474.1 GCA_003695015.1 Verrucomicrobiota bacterium
GCCGGGCTCGGGCGGCTGGAGCCAGAACGACATCTTCCCGATGCTCAATGACGATGGCACGCGGAAGGTGGTGCATCTGGGCGGCACGGTGACGCTGCGCTGGCAGATGGACAACGGCGACCAGGACTACCTGTTGCTGGTGCCGGTGGGCGGCGTGGTGGCGCCGGCGATGCTGAACATCGCCCTGCAGGACGGCCAGGTGGTGATCACCTGGGAGGGCGGTGGCACGCTGGAGTCGGCGGATGCGGTGACGGGCCCGTGGGCCGAGGTGCCCGGGGCTGCCAGCCCGTACACGACCGCGCCGACCGACGCGGCGAAGTTCTACCGCGTGGTCCGATAGGGATCGTGGCTGGAGGGTGAGGCGCCAAGGCCCCGCCCTCCGGCTTCCATCCCCCAAACGAGGAGGCCGGGCCCCGCCCGGCCTCCTTTTGCGTTTTCGTCGGGCGGCTCGAAGAGGCTTGAGGCGGTGCCGGAGGCGGGCGGCGTTTCCAGCAAGGTTGGCAGCACCGTCCGAGAATGTGGCAATTGGTGGGCGCTGGCGTTTCCGCGGAAGGGGCGCCTTTGGGTGAGGGGACCGCCGTTCTGACGGGTCCGGGTGACGGACCGTTTCGACACGAACACGGTCCTCAGCGCCGAATGGTTCTCAGCCCGGAGGGGTGTTCGGGGGAGGGGTCCTCAGGCAGGTCCGGTCCCCATGGCGGCCATGGTAGCCGAACCCGGAAACCGAGGCTGACACCCGTGCGGTGCTCGAATCCTTGAAGACCAAGTCCGGTGAGGACCGCCGGCGGGTCGGCACGGGCTCAACGCCGTTGAAGCAGCGGCAGCACCCGGAGCAGATCCAGCGCCCGGGCGAGGATGGGGTCGGTTTCCCGGATGGTCGTGGTGGCGGCGGGCGTGGCGGGCGCTTCCGGGGCGGGATTGGTGGTCGTCAGCCCGTTGCGGGAGTGCAGTCTCACCAAGTCCGCCTCGGTCAACCGCCGGGCGCCGGCGTTGACGCGGTCGGGCGAGGGTTTGCTTTGCTCGACGGTCGCTTCGAAAACCTTCGGATCGTCGAGGTGACGCCGTTGGGCCTCGAGGGAGACCTCAATGGGGATGTCCGGCGCCACGCCTGTGGCCGGCAATTCGTGGCCGTCGGCCAGCCGGACCCGGCCCGCCGCCAACCGGAGCCGCTGCCCCGTGCTGAGCGGGACCTCGCGAAAGACGTAGGCGTGGCCGGCGGTGGCCCCACCCAGCAGGAGGGCGCCCGCCTCCCGCCGCAAGACCTCGGCCAGCGCCTCGGCGGCCGCCCGGGTTTCGCGGTTGATCAAGACCAGCAACGGACGCGGCAGGCGCTGTTCGCCGGGCGCCGCCCGTTGAAGGCCCTTGCCCCAATCGAGCACCGGCGTGTCCCGGTCCACCGCCCGGCCCAGGAGCCGCACGACCTCGGGATAGGCCTCCCCGCCCACGAAGCGAAGGTCCAGGATGGCGCCTTGCAGCGATTGGCCGCGGACCCGGCTTTCGAGCAGGCCGGTCAAGGCCTCGTCCAAGCCGGCGGCAATGCGCGCCGGTCGCAGGTACAAGAACCGTTCGTCCACCACGCGGACCGCGGCCCAGAGGTTGGTGGGGGCGGCCTCGGCGGCCGGCGTGTCGGCCCAGGCCACCCGGGGCGCCAGGGCGCGCACCAGCGCCTCGACGGCGACGCGGTTCAACTCGGCCGGCGCGAGGTCGGTCAGGTTCGACCGCACCACCCCGAGCAGTTCCTCGATGGGCGGCGCCGGAGGTGTTTCCGGGGAAGGATTGTCGGCGGCCGCCGCCGGCAGGGCGAGGGCCAGGCCGAGCAGGAAGGGGGAGAATCGCGGCAGGTTCATGGCTCGGACGGGAGGATCAATCGGCGGTTGGCGCGAGCGCCTTGGCGCCGATGTCGCGCCGGTAATGCGCGCCTTCGAAATGAATGCGGCTGACGGCTTCGTAGGCGTTGCGGCGGGCCTCTTCCAGGGAAGGGGCGAGAGCGGTTACGCCCAGGACACGACCGCCGTTGGTCACCAGTTGGCCGTCGGCCAGCTTGGTGCCGGCGTGGAAGACCTTGACGCCGGGGATTTCTTCGGCGGCCTCGATGCCGGTGATGGGACGGCCCTTGGGATAGCTGCCGGGATAGCCTTCGGAGGCCATGACCACGCAGACGCAGGCGTCCGGACGCCACCGGAGCTGATGATCGGCCAACGTGCCCTCGGCCGAGGCGCTCAGCAGTTCAAAGAGGTCGTTTTCGAGCCGCGGCAGATAGACCTGCGTTTCCGGATCGCCGAAGCGGGCGTTGAACTCCAGCACCTTCGGGCCCTCGGCCGTGAGCATGATGCCGGGGTAGAGAATGCCGCGGAAATCGATGCCTTCGGCTTCGCAACCACGTTGCCAGGGATCGAGAATCCGGCGGGCGACGTCGGCCAGTTCGGCTTCACTCAGAAACGGCGCCGGCGAGTAGGTCCCCATCCCGCCGGTGTTGGGTCCCTGGTCGCCGTCGTAGGCGCGTTTGTGGTCTTGGGAGGTGGGGAACAACCGCGTCACCCGGCCGTCGCAAAGGGCGTGCAACGAGATTTCCATGCCCTCGAGCAACTCCTGGATGACGATGCGCCGGCCGGCTTCACCGAAGGCGCCCCGGCGCAGGATGCGGTCGATCGCCTCGTCGGCCTGGGCCATGTCGCGGCAGATCAACACCCCCTTGCCCAGCGCCAGGCCGTCGGCCTTCACCGCGCACCGGCCGCCCAGCTCCGCCGCGAACCGGGAGGCCTCCTCCGGCTCGCTGAAAATGCCGGAGCGCGGGGCGGGGATGCCGTGCTTTTCCATGAAGGACTGGCTGAAGGCCTTCGAAGCCTCGAACCGCGCGGCCTTCTTGTTCGGGCCCCAGATGCGGAGTTCGTGTTTCTCGAAGAGATCGACGATGCCGAGGCCGAGCGGGTTGTCCGGGCCCACGACGGTCAGGTCGGGCTGGTGCGCCTCGGCAAAGGCGGCCAGGGCCTGCAGCTCCTCCGCGCCGATGGCGACGCATTCGACCGGCCGGTCGTTGGAACGGAGCCGTTCGGCCGCAATGCCGGCATTGCCGGGCGCGCACCACATCCGGGTGATCCGCGGCGACTGTGCCAATTTCCAGACCAGGGCGTGTTCGCGCCCTCCACCACCTACGACGAGCACTTTCATCGGTTTCCTGGGCTTGCGGCCCGCCCCGGCGGGCCGGGTGCCGGGCGGGCGCATTCTACGCGCGGGGCGCGTCGGGGCGAATCCTTTTGGCGC
>RFJD01000087.1 GCA_003695015.1 Verrucomicrobiota bacterium
CCAGGGGCAGCCGACCATCATCTTCGGCGCCGGCGACGGCAACTGCTACGGCTTTGATCCCAACCCGGTCGAGGGCGAGGACGGCCTGATGGTCCTCAAAGAGCTGTGGCGGCATGATTGCATTCCCGCCAAGTATAAGATGCGGGACGGCAAACCCATCAAGTACCCCGCGGCGGATGGTCCCAGCGAGATCATCTCGACCCCCGTCCTGTACAAGGACCGTGTGTATGTGGCGATCGGACAGGATCCCGAGCACGGCGAGGGCGTGGGCAACCTGAGCTGCATCGACGCCTCGAACGGCAAGGGCATTTGGAACTTCGACCAGATCCACCGCAGCATCTCGACGGCTTCGATCGACCCGGAAACGGGCCTGCTGTTCCTCGCGGATTATTCCGGCTACCTCTACTGTCTCGATGCCGATACGGGCAAACTGTATTGGCGCTACGACATGCTGGCCCACGTGTGGGGATCCACACTGGTTGGTGATGGCAAGGTGTACCTCGGCGACGAGGACGGCGATTTGGTCATTCTGCCGGCGCGCAAGGATTTCGATCCCGAGAAGGACGAGCCGATTCTCGAGGTGATGTTCCCGACGCCGATTTACAGCTCGCCGGTGTTTGCCAACGGCGTCCTCTACATCGCCACGCCGACGCACCTGTACGCCATCGGTAAGTAACAGTTCCATGAACGGCGCTTCCACCTTCGGACGCAGGGCGGTCTGGACGGCCTTTGCCGTGCTGTTCCTGCTGCACCACGACTTCTGGAACTGGGATGACCGGACGCTGCTCTTCGGGTGGCTGCCGGTGGGGCTGGCGTGGCACGTCGGTTTCAGTGTGGCCGCCGGCGTGCTTTGGGCGGCGGCGGTGCGCTGGGCCTGGCCGGAGGAAGTCGAACGTTGGGCCGAGTCCCCGGAGCAGGGCCAACCCGTTGGATCATGAACGCCGAAAGCGCCGTTTCATTGCTGCCTCTGTGGCTGATCGCCGGTTATCTGGCGTTGTTGATTGGCTTGGGCATCCTGAGCAGTCGGTTTTTCAAGGGCGACAGCGCCGACTTCTTTGTCGTCAGCCGCTCGGTGGGGCCGTTCCTGCTGTTGATGTCCATCTTTGGCACGACGATGACCGGCTTTGCCATGGTGGGCTCGACCGGCAAGGCGTACACCTCCGGGATTGGCGTTTATGGGCTGATGGCGTCGTGGTCCGGATTGATCCACAGTGCGGTGTTCTTTCTGGTGGGCATCCGGTTGTGGGCGGCTGGCAAGCGGTACGGTTACGTCACCCAGTGCGAGTATTTCCGCGAGCGTTTCGAGTCGCCCGCGTTGGGCTACCTGCTGTTTCCCATCCTCGTTCTGCTGGTGATTCCGTATCTGCTGGTGGGCGTCATCTCGGCGGGCAAGTTCTTGCAGGCCACGACCGCCGGCATGTTTCCGGAGGCGTTTCGGCTGACGCTGCCCAACGGCAATCCGCATCCCTTGAGCGGCGGGGTGCCGCCCTGGCTGGGGTCGCTGGTGATTTGCCTCATCGTGCTCTCGTACGTGTTTTTCGGAGGGCTGCGCGGCGCGGTCTGGGCGAACACGTTCCAAACGCTGGTCTTCATGAGCGCGGGCGCCGTGGCGTTTTGGCTGATCTCGACCCGCTTGGGCGGGTTGCGTGAGGCGGCGCAAGCGGTGGCGGAGAGCGAGATCGGCCGGCCGCGGCTGGCGCGGGAGGGATTGATCGGGCACGGACAGTTCTTCTCGTATTTCCTGGTTCCGCTTTCGGTGGGGATGTTCCCGCACTTGTTTCAGCACTGGCTGACGGCGCGGAGCGCGAAGAGCTTCCGGCTCACGGTGATTGCCCATCCGATCTTCATCGCGATCGTCTGGGTGCCTTGCATCCTGATCGGCTTGTGGGCGACCGCGCACTTGGGCCCCAACGCCAGTCCCAACGCGGTGCTCGGGCGCATGGTCAGCAGTCTGGTGCATTCGCCGGTGCTGACCGGCATCGTGGCCGCCGGCGTGCTGGCGGCGATCATGTCCAGCCTCGATTCCCAGTTCATGTGCTTGGGCACGATGTTCACCAATGACGTGGTGCTGCGCCTGGCGGGGCGCGACCGGTTCACGGATCGACAGAAGATCCTGCTGGCCCGGGGATTCATCCTGCTGGTGGTCGCGGTGACCTATGGTCTGGCGGTTTACCTGAAGGACAGCGCCCAAGTGTTTGATCTTGGTGTCTGGTGCTTCAGCGGGTTTGCGTCGCTGTTTCCGCTGGTGTTCGCCGCGGTGTACTGGCGGCGGGTGACCAAGGCCGGGGCGCTGGCGAGTGTGGCCTCGGCGGCGGCGGTGTGGCTGGTGTTGTTCCGGCAGGACATTCTGGCGCCCGCGGGCCAGGGCGGGGACGGCGAATTGCTGGTCTTCGGGCTGATGCCGGTGGCGATCATTTTTGCGGTCTCGGCGGTGACCTTGGTGGTCGTTTCGCTGCTGACCCGGCCGCCCTCGCCCGAAACGGTGGCCCGGTTTTTCCCGGAAAAGGAGGCGCGGCAGCGGGTGTCGGCCGAGCCGGTTCCGGCTCCCTGAGTTTTTCCATGAGCATGGACGAAAAGGCGATTCAGAGCGCCCGCGAGCAACTGGACGCTCACGTGCGGGAGATCATCCAATGGCATTTTTCGCCGGAAACGGGGTGTCCGTTCTGGCTGGAGTGGGCGGCCAAAGAAGGCTGGGATCCACGGCAGGAGGTGCGGAGCTTCGAGGATCTGGTTGCCCGGTTTCCGCACTTTCAGGACGAGTGGTTGCGCGACCTCCAGCCGGAGGTGTGGGTGCCGGCGGCATACAAGGGCCGTCCTTACCACATCTTCGAAACCGGCGGCACCACCGGCATGCCAAAGCAACGGATCGGCTGGGACGATTACAAGATCGATTACGAGGAGTTCAGCTCGAAGATCGCGGACGAACATTTCCCGCGGGGCGGGGCCTGGTTGATGGTGGGGCCGACCGGCCCGCGGCGATTGCGGCTGGCGATCGAGCACCTGGCCAACTTTCGCGGCAGCCCGTGCTACTTCGTGGACCTCGATCCCCGCTGGGTGAAAAAGGTCCTGGCCAAGGGGCGGGCCGACATCGCCCGCGAATACATGGAGCACGTGGTGGATCAGGCGGTGGTGTTGTTGAAACACCGCCGGATCACGGCCTTGTTCACCACGCCGAAGCTTTTGGAAGCGTTGGCCGAGAAGTTGGACCTGTATGAAGCGGGCATTCGCGGGGTCTTTTGCGGCGGCACGACCATGAACCCGCAGTACGTGCGGTTCCTGATCGAGGAGGTGCTCGAGGGCCGGATCGGTTTTTACCCCACCTATGGCAACACGTTGATGGGGTTGGCGGCGAGCGTGCCCTTGCGGCCGGAGGACAAGTACTCGATCACCTACCATGCCCCCCAGCCCCGCGCGGTCTTGCGGGTGGTGGATCCGGAGCACACCGACCGGTTGGTGGATTACGGCCAGTGGGGCCGGGTCGAACTCACGACCATGACCAAGGAGTTCTTCATGCCGCGGTTCCTGGAGCGGGACGAAGCCATCCGCCGGCCGCCGCGCGAGCCCTATCCGTGGGATGGCGTGGCGGAGGTGCGGCCGTTCGGGGCGATGCAGAAGCAGATCGTCGAAGGCGTTTACTGAGCGGAGCGCCCCGCGGCAGGCGGCCTGCATGGCGGTCTTGGGGCGCGCCCCCGGAGGCGGGCGGGTCACCCCAAAACGCTTGCCCCGGGGCGGGGTCCGGCACACGCTGGGGGCCATGATGATGACGCGTGTCTTGTGGGCCGGTCTGTGCTGCAGCCTGTTGTGTGGTTGCATCTCGAACCGGATCGTGAACCTGACCCCGCGGCAGATGCCGCGCTCACCGGACAACCTCTATCGCATCGAGGCGGCGTGGGAGAGCAACGAGCAGGCTCTCCGGCCGGAAACCCTCCAGGGTTATGTGGTGGTGGACCGGCAATTTCATCCGATGGAGCGGACGCCCAACACCGTCAACCGTTGGGAGGCGTTGGTGCCGGTGCCGCCCGATCAGCGTTTCCTGAACTACCGGTTCAAGTTCAACTACATGATCAACACCATTCCGGTCCCGCGGCCGGACAGCAAACTCTCGCCGGTCTATCAGCTCGAGATCATCGACCAGTGACCGTCGGGCCGAAGACGGCGGATCCCGATCGAACGAATCCGGCTCCCCGGGCGTCCAAGGGGACAGACGCCGTTCGCTCGGCGTGTACCGGCCAGTTTCTTATGAACCGTTTTCATCGCATGTGCGCTTCCAGTGCCAACCGCGCCCTCCGCGGCGGGATCGTGGCCTTCATGGCGGTCCTTGCCACCCTCGCCACCTGCCATCCGATGGCCGCTGAAAACCCCCTTCCGGCGGGCGCCCGGACGTTCGACGTTCGCGGCGAGGTCCGACGCGTCATTCCCGAGGGCCGCACCGTGGTGGTGAAGCACGAGGAAATCCCGGGTTACATGGCCGCCATGACCATGCCGTTCCAAGTCAAGGATCCCCGCGAATTGGAAGGGCTCGAGCCCGGCGATCGCATCGCCTTCCGGATGATTGTGACCGAGGAGGATGGTTGGATCGACCGGGTCCGGGTGCTGGAAAAGGGCCAGCCGGAGGAGCCCAAGCCGGTCATTCCCAGCATCCGGATCGTTCGCGACGTGGAACCGCTGGAGGTCGGCGACGAGTTGCCCGACTACACTTTCACGAACGAACTGCGCCGGGCGGTCAGCTTCAAGCAGTACCGCGGGCAGGTTCTGGCGTTGACGTTCATCTACACCCGATGCCCGTACCCGACGTTTTGTCCGCGGCAGGGACGGGAGTTTGCCCGCGCCAGCGAGTTGCTGGCCAAGCGCCTGCCCGATCCGCCCAAGCGCTGGCATCTGTTTTCCCTCTCCTTCGATCCGGGCTACGACACCCCGTCGGTGCTGCAACGTTATGCCCGGAGTTTCCACTACGATCCCGCGCACTGGAGTTTCCTGACCGGGGCGATCATCGACATCGATGCGATCACCGAGCAGTTCGGGATGATTTTCGCCCGCGACGGGGAGGGCTTTTCGCACAACGTCCGGACGGTGGTGATCGATCCCGCGGGCCGGATCCGAAAGATCTTCATCGGCAACCGCTGGACCGCCGAGGAGCTGGTCGAGGCGATGATCGAAGCGTGGGAAAGCTCGCGGACGACATCACCGGCAACGCCTGCGAATGCCGGGGCCGCGGCGGGCTCCTCCGGGTCGGGCTCCTGACGCCACCGCGCGGCGGAGCGGCCTCTCACACCGCCTCGATCTCGGTCTTTGCGATCAACGCCCGGTAGTCCGCCGGGTCCAGCTCGCCGGCCATGGGTTGGAGGGCGTTGGCGGCCCCGGCGGCCGCCCCGCGACGACAGGCTTCGGCCAAGGAGGCCCCCTCGACCAACGCCAGCGTCATCGCCGCGGTGAAAGCGTCGCCGGACCCGATGGGGTTGAGCGCCTTGATGGCCGGCGGTCGGATGCGCCAGGCGCCCTCGGCGTTCATGGCCAGCACGGCTTCGGGGCCTTGGGTGATCACCACCGCCCGGGCGCCGCGACGCAGGCAGGAGTCCATCGCCTCGAGAAGGGCCGGTTCGTCGGCCAAATCCCGTCCGAGGGCCGCCGCCAGTTCTTCGCGGTTGGGCTTGGCGACGTCGGGTTTGGCGGTCAACGCCAGCAGGAGCGGCTCGCCGGCCGTGTCCACCACGCTCAACCGCCCCCTTTGACGGGCGGTTTCCACACAGCGGGCATGGAAGGCCGGTCCGTCGCCCGGGGCGAGCGTGCCGGACAGCACCACCGCGGCGACGCGGGCCAATTCCTCTTCCACGAGGCCGAAAAGCGCTTCGTAATGGCCGGGCTCGACCGGCGGCGTTTCCTGCACCAGCTCGGTCACCCGGCCGGCGCCTTCCTCGACGATCGTGACGCATTGCCGGGTTTCGGCGGGAACCTCGACGGCCCGCAGCGGGATGCCGCGGTTTGCCAAGTCGTTGGCGATGGCGCGCCCCCGGGCGCCGGCCAGGAACGTCACGGCCACCGGCGCCGCGCCGAGGGCGTGGAGGACTTTGGCGACGTTGATCGATTTGCCGGCGGCGCCCTCACGAACCTCGCGGGCGCGATTCACGGCTCCCGGGCGGAGGCGGTCGAAGAACATCACACGCTGGGCGGCCGGGGAGGCGCCGACGCAGAGGATCCGGGCCGGTGAGGCGGAAGGACGGTCGCTCATGGCGCATGTTCAGCCTTCAGCAATGCGCGCACCAATCCGCGCACGAGCAACTCCCGTCGTTGGGGCGGCGTGCGGCCGTGGGGGACGAACGTCTCGGTGCGGGCGCGCCACAGCAGCGTCCCTTCGGGCAGGCGGTAAAGGGTGGTTTCCAGCGACACCAGCCGGTTGGTTCGCACCTTCTGGATCTCGCCGGCGTAGGCGTAGCTGTCGTCGTAATAGCGGGTCCAGCTTCGGACGGGCACGGCGGGATCGAATTGGTAGGGTTTCAGCTCGATGTCCGGCGGCCGGCGGCCTTCGAGGCGCCGGATCAACTGCTCGTCCAGCCAACGCACCAGCAACACCCCGCCCGCTCCCTCTTCGGCCATCCGCCGGGCGGCGGCGGTTTCGTCGGCGTCGATCCGGTCCAGCGACAACGCCGGGTCGGCGAAGGTGGTTTCCGCCCGGATTCCCCGGTCGTCCAGTTCCCGGACGAAGGCGGTTTCCAGCGCTTGGCGCGCGCCGGGGCGCGTGTCCACCACGACGACCCGCAACGGTTGCAGCGTGGCAAGGTCCCACGAGCCGGCGTTCCAAGCCGGGTCCACACGGGTGGTGCGGCAGCCGGCGACGGCCGCCGCCATGGCCATGGCCAGCCAAAGGCCGATCCGCGATTTTCGGGCAGGGTTTGTCATGCGCGAGTCCTGCGCCCGGTCCGGTGCCTCCGGGCGTGGGCCAACAAGCCACAAGCCGCCGGGGCCCGCAAGCCGCCCGTGCTTCCGGCGGTTTGTCGGGTTGTGGTGAAGGTCGGGTCGGGGTCGGTTCCCAAGGCCTGCCGGGTTGCCGGGCTGGACGTCGTCGGACGGCGGGCTTCCGCCGGCGTTCACCCCAGCCGCGACCGCACGAAGGCAAAGTAGGCCAGCAGCACCAGGGCAAGGCCGGTCATCAGCCAGTTGATCTCGCGACGGCGGCCGGCCAGGAGCTTCAGCAACGGGTGAGCCATCAACCCCAGCGCCAGCCCGTCCCCGACGGACATCGTCAGCGGCATTCCCAGAATGATGAGGAAAGCCGGCAACGCCTCCGTGGCGTCGTCCCACGGAATCCGCGTCACTCCGCGCATCATCAACAGCCCCACCGCCACCAGCGCGGCGGCGGTCAAAGGCGGATAACTGCCGACCATGGCCACCAGGGGACTGAAGAACAAGGCCAGCAGAAACAGGACCGCCGTGGTGACCGCCGTGAGCCCCGTCCGGCCGCCCTGCTCCACCCCGGCGGCGCTTTCGATGAAGCTGGTCACCGTGCTCGTGCCCAACGCCGCGCCGACCACCGTCCCGGCGGCATCCGAAAGCAGGGCGCGATTTCCGCCCGGCAACTGTCCGTCCCGGCTCAACCCGGCCGCCTCCGTCACCCCCACCAGCGTGCCCATCGTGTCGAACACGTCCATGAACAAGAACACCACCACCACCGGAAGCATGGACCAGCTCAACGCGGCGCCGAGGTCCATGTGGAGGAACGTGGGCGACACCGAAGGAGGCGCGGCCACGATGCCGGTGGGCCACTGGAACCGGGTCATCAACTGCGACTCCGCCCACCATGCCGCCCCGCGCCACGTTTCCGGGAGCCATCCGGCCACGCCTCGCAAGACCATGGCCGCCACCGCGGCGGTCCCGATTCCCCACAACACCGCCCCGCGCACGCCGCGCGCCAACAGCGTGCCGGTCGTCAGCAACCCGACGCCGAAGACCAGCAGGTCCGGCGAGAGCAGCTGCGGGTTCAACCGCACCGCCGTGCCCGGATCTTTCACGATGAGCCCCGCGTTTTGCAGGCCGATGAAGGCGATCATCGCCCCGATGCCGACGGCCATGCTGCTCTTGAGCCCGGGACTCACCGCGTCGATCAGCTTTTGCCGAAACCCCGAGACCGCCAGCAGCAGGAACAGCACCCCGGAAACGAACACCGCCCCCAGCGCCGCCCGCCAGGGTTCCGGATGCCCGGCGGCCGCGGCGACCGGGATGGCCGTCAGCACGAAGAAAAAGTTCTCCCCCATCCCGGGCGCCTGGGCGATGGGCAACCGGGCCCACAGGCCCATCAACGCCGTGGCCAGCGCGGCCGCCAGGCATGTCGCCGTCATCACCGCCCCGAAGTCCATGCCCGTTTCCCGCCCCAGCAGGCGGCCGCTCAACACCGCCGGCTGGAGGAAGATGATGTAGGCCATGGTCAGGAACGTCGTCAGCCCGGCCAGCAGCTCGGTGCGGATGTTCGTGCCGTTCTCCTGCAGTCGAAAAAACCGGTTCAACATGGCTCCTTTCGGCAAGGCGGTTTTGTGGCCCCGCGATCCTGTCGCATTCGTCCCGACCCGGGCAAGCCGCGGAACAGGCGCCCACTCC
>RFJD01000475.1 GCA_003695015.1 Verrucomicrobiota bacterium
CTGTTTCCAGCGTTCCCGCAGGGCGTTGTGAAGCCGCTGGTGGAAGGTCTCGGGCAGCGGCATTTCCCGGCCCTCGCAATAGACGCGGATGGTCTTGCGGATCGTGTCCACCACCACCTGGCAGGCTTCACAACCTTGCATGTGCCGCTCGAATTCCTCGCAAAGCGAGGGGTCGATGGCGCCATCCACGTAATCGCCCAAGAGGGCCAGCAGTTCCTGACACTTCATGGCCATGGCCTCGATCCTTACCGAGCCTTGGGGAGGCGAAAGGTTACAACCGGATTCACCATCGGGCGGGGCTGGTTCACTTCCCGGCCTTCCCCAGCCGTTGGCGCCATTCGGCCTCGTTGAACCCGGCCCAGGCAACGCGGCCCCTGACCACGAAGGGCCGTTTGACGAGGTTGCCGTTGGCGGCCAGCAGATCGATGGCCTCCTCGGGGCTCATCGAGTCGAGCCGGTCCTTGATGCCAAGCTCGCGATAGTCCTTTCCCGAGGTGTTGAACAGGCGCCGGAGCTGGCCGCCCATCGTGCGCAACGCGGCCTTCAGCTCGGCCGGTTTCGGCGGCTGTTCCCGGATCGGGATGACCTCGTGCGGGATGCCCTCCCGGCGGAGGAAATCCAACGCTTTCCGGCAGGTTCCGCAGCCGGTGTAGGCGTACACGCGCAGTTTCATGTCCGAAAGGCTGCCAAAGGATCGGCTCACGGTTCAACCCGCACCCGGAGGAAACGTGCCGTGCCGTCGGCCGGCCGGCTGATGCGGTAGCGCGCGCCGGGGTCCAGCTCGGTCACGACCGCCTCCGTGTCCTCGGTCCAAGGCCCGGCGGGCGAGCCGGCGCTTTCGACCAGCAGCACCGCCCCTTCGGTGGCCGGCGTCAACTCGACCTCCGCGGCGAAGCTGCCGCCGCTGAGGGTCGGGGCGCCGGTGAAGCGGACCAGTGGCGGAACCGACCCGTCCGCCGTGACGAACAGGGCATGCCCCCACTCCAACGGGTATTCGCCGTAAAGCAGGCCGCGCGCCGCCAACGCATACGGGCCGGGCGCGGTGGGGCTGAAGGCCGCCTCGGTCGAACCCACGTTGATGTGGGAGACCACGTTGGTGAGGATGCGGACGTTGGTGAACGAGACGTTCTCGATGTAGAAGCCGATCCCGTTCTGCCAGTCCAGCCCCGGATCCCAGGGCACGTAGGGCGTCCCGGGCACGTGGTGGTAAACGAAGCGGACGCGGATGAGCCGGCCTTCATACGCGTCGAGCGGCAGGGAGAAGCTATGGAAATAGACGTCGCCGAGCAGGTCGTTGTCGTCGCCGGGCCGTTCGAAGATGGTCTCCCAGGAAACACCGCCGTTGATGCTGACCTGGACCTGTCCGATTTGCCCGGAGGCGGCGTTGCTGACGCGGGTTTCGAAGTTGAGCTTCGCCCCGCTCATCGGCAGGAGCGTTCCGGTGTGCGTGAGGTATTGGTCCTCCGGATTGGGGGAGACGTGCGTCAGCAGGAAGCATTTTTCGCCCAGAAACTTGGGTTTTGGGGCGCGCGGATCGTAACCCGGCGTGGTGTCGGCTTCGAACAAACCCAAGTCCTCGTCCGCGCCCTCGACCCGCGTCAACAACTCGGCCCCGGCCGAGACCCATTCGTAGTCGCTGACGTTCGGCACCGCGGTGATGGTGTAGGCGGTGGTCGTCCCCACGTCGATGGTCGTGGGGCCGGTAATGTCGGGCAGCACCCGGTCCGGGCTCGGCACCGCCGGATCGAACACCGTGACCTGATACTGGAAGGACCGATTCTGGCCGTCGATGAGCACGTTCTGCACGGACACCGCATAGGTCGTGTCTTGGGCCGGCTTGGGCCACCGGTACGTGGTGTCGGCGGGATCCAGCGAGGAGAAATACCACACCAAGGTGTTCTCGCCGCGGTTGGGCGAGAATTCCTCGAAGCTGAGCGGGATCTCGTCGCCTCCCTGGGTCACGGTCACCGTGGTCTGGCTGAAATCGGCGTCCGGATAGCTGAACGACCAGCGCACCGGCACGACCTGATAGGGAACGTAGCCGGGCGGCGGCCAGGCGACGAACTCGTCCCGCACCGGCGGCCGGGGATTCCACAACGGGCCGCCGAGCACGTAGAGCGCGTTGGCGCCGGCGCGGTTGCCGTTCGGCGGGACGTCGCCGGTGGCCATCCACGTCTCCTGCGGGTAAAGGATCCAACGCCGGTGGCCCACCGCGCCGTTGTAGGGACCGGGATCGAACATGTACCCGTCGATGGCTGCAGGGCCATAGATTCCCAAGGAAAGGTTCGACTTGCCAGCTGCCGTGTCGGCCTCCGGCGTGTAGCACTGGGCGTTGTCGGGCAGGTCGTGCCCGATGAAATCGTTGACGGACATGATGAGCGCCGTGGCCTGGACGTCCGGGTGATGTTCGGTGTCCAGCGTGACGTCGGCGGGCACGCCGGCCAGGGCGCGGAAGTAGTTCACCCGCCGGATGACCGCCTGCTGGTACTCGAGGCTGGTGGTTCCCGGGTTGCAGGTGGCCGGGTCCCCGGTCCATCCGATGTCGATCCCCTCGCTCGCGCCATAGACCGCCATGTGCAACTGGCGGACGGCTTCCCGGTTGGTGATGTCCACGCTGAACCCGCCGGTGCCGGGCGACGCCGGCGCCACGGTGAGCGGCGGACTCGGTTGGTCCGGCATCACGGGCGCCGGCCCCAACTGCAAGTCGGCCGCCGTCAACATGCCGGTGGACAAGACCACCCCGACGGCCGGGAGAATTCGCCCCATCGGGGCCTTCAAGGCAACCAGTGTTTTCATCGCTCTCTTCTCATCAGCATCATCCGCCGCCGGGCACGGGCGGAAGCGCGGGCGGGGCCGCGGGGGCGGTCTTGGGCAACCCGTCCAGGTCCGCCGTCAGTTGTTTGACCAGCGTGCGGATGAAATCCTTCTGCTGTGGGCTCGGCGCCGCGCTTTGGAGCAGTTCCCGTGCCACCGGAACGACTCCCGCGAAATCGCCGCTCCGAAGCCGCTCCACCAAGAGGCGCACCTGTCCCTGTTCATTCTCGAGGCCCTCGAGCCGTTTGCCGGCCAGAAAAGCCCCCACCAAGTTGCGCGCCTCCGCCGCCAGTCGCTCCTGTTCCGGCGTCAATCCCACCTTCTTCAGCTCGCTGTACAGGGCCAGGGCTTCCTGGTCGCGGTCGCCCAACAGGGCCCTGGCGGCCGCCTCGACCTTGGCAGCCGCCTCGGTGTTTCCGGCCACGGCTTGGCGCAGTGCCTCCAGTTTACGGCCCGTTTCGCCGCCCAGCTTGCCCAGCCACTCGCTGGCCGCCCGGGCGCCCACTTCCTTCAGGGCGCCGGCCCAATCGGCGTCCTTGCCCTTGGCGAGCTCGCCCAACACACGCGCCGCCATCGGGGCATTGGAACCGGTCGTCGGCACGGCCGGTTGGGACGGCAACAGGTTGCGCGCCTGGTCGCCGAAGATGGCTTTCGCCGCTTCCACCACCCGTTGCGCCTGCGGGTTGGCGTCCGTTCCGGACGACGGCTTCGAGCCGGCCGTCTGTTCGCCCGGCGCGAGGGCGTTGGCGCCGGCGGGCGATTCCTTGTTGCCGGCAGGTTGCTCCGACCGGGAACAACCGGCGAGGAGGGCCGCCCCCGCCAAGGCCATCCAACCCGCCATGCGTAACCACGTCTTTTTCATGCCATGGGAGGGAATCATGCCCGGCCGGTTCTCACAAGGGCCGGATGCGCAGGTTGCGGAAATCGAAGGCGCGTTCCTCCGCCTGGATGCCGATGTAGCCTTTGGGAACGTCGATGCCTTCGTAGGACCAAACCTCCCGCCCGTCCACCTCCAGCCGGGCTTGGGCGTCCTGCACCGTGAGCCGGAACTTCACCCACTGGCCGACCGGCACGCCGGGCACGCCCTTGGGGACCTTGGCCTGATAGCCCTTGACCAGGGCGCCCAGCATGTCGTGACGCAGATTCAACTGCCAGGCGTCCCGCGGCCACGGCCGGCCTTCCAGCCCGGCCCGGAAAAACACCCCGCTGTCGTAGCGCTCGACCAACGGGCGGCACTCGAACTCGAGGACAAAGTTCCCGAACGCTTCCTCCGTCCGCAGCCATCCCATCCCGCGGACCAGGCGCAGGCAGCCGTCGTGCACCTCGAAAGTGGCCTCGTTGACGACCGCCCAACCATCCAGCGTCCGGCCGTCGAACAACGACCGCCAACCGCCGTTTTCTGCCCCGACCGCCGCCGGGACACCGGCCCCGCCCAAGGCGAACAGAAGGCATGCTGAAGCAACCAGGCGTTTCATGACGCCCGCAACTACGCGCGAAAAAGCCGCCACCTGTCAAGTGCCGGACCGAGGCGGCACGGGCGGGGCCCAAGACCAGAAGGCCGGTGGATGTTGTCAGCCGAGTGCCCTGAC
>RFJD01000476.1 GCA_003695015.1 Verrucomicrobiota bacterium
CCGCATCACCCGCGTCGAGGGCGAGCCGTTCAAGACCGAGGGCAAGGTGCTGGTCAAGCCCGGCTGGCTGGAGGTGTACGGCCGCGAAGCCGCCCAAGAGGAACATCCCAACCTGCCGCCCATCCAGCAGGGCGAAACGGTCCAGACCACCGACATCGAAATCCGCCACAACCAGACCAAGCCGCCACCGCGCTTCACCGAAGCCACGCTGCTCAGCGCCATGGAAGGGGCGGGCAAACTGGTCGAGGACGACGAATTGCGCGCGGCCATGGCCCAGAAAGGTCTCGGCACGCCGGCCACCCGGGCGCAGATCATCGAGAACCTGATCGGCGAAAAATACCTCCTGCGCCAAGGCAAGGAGCTGGTCCCCACGGCCAAGGCATTTTCCCTCATGACCCTGTTGCACGGGCTGGGCATCCAGGACCTGACCAAGCCGGAGCTGACGGGCAACTGGGAGTACCAGCTCAAGCAGATCGAGCAGGGTCGGCTCCGGCGCGAGCAGTTCATGGAGGCCATCCGGGAACTCGCCCGCCGGATCGTCGAGCAGACCAAGTCCTACGAGCACGACACCATCCCGGGCGATTTCGGCACGCTGCAGACGCCCTGCCCCCGTTGCGGCGGCGAAGTGCGCGAGACGTACAAGAAGTTCCAATGCGGCTCCTGCGACTTCGCCCTTTGGAAGATCATGGCCGGGCGGCAGTTCGAACCGGCGGAGGTCGAGCAATTGCTCAAGGAAGGCCGCGTCGGGCCGCTGGAGGGATTCCGCTCGCGGCAGGGCCGGCCGTTTGCCGCCGTGTTGAAGCTCACCCCGGAAGGGGAGGTGAAGTTCGACTTCGGCGAGGAGTCGGCGGCGGCCAACGGAGAAACGGCCAAAGAACCGGCCGATTTCAGCGCGCAGGAGCCGCTGGGCGCCTGCCCGGTCTGCGGCGCCAACGTGTTCGCGCAAGGCAACCGGTACGTGTGCGAAAAAGCGACCGGCCCCGAGCCGACCTGCAAGTTCACCTCCGCCGCCGTGATCCTGCAACGGGCGGTGCCGCCGGAGCAGTTCAGGAAACTGTTGGCCGAGGGCAGGACCGACCTCATCGAGGGGTTCGTGTCCAAACGCACCGGGCGCAAGTTCGACGCCCATCTGGTGCTGAAAGACGGCAAGGTGGGGTTCGAGTTCCCGGAACGGCCGGCGCGGAAGAAAACCGCCCGAAAGAAGGCCGCCCGGAAGAAAGCCGCCGAGCCGGTCGATTTCAGCGGCAAGGAGCCGTTGGGCGCCTGTCCCCTCTGCGGCGGCAAGGTGTTCGAGGGACCCGACGCCTACCTGTGCGAAAACAGCCAGCGGGCCCGGGGCCGATGCAAGTTCCGGATCGGGCGCACCATCCTCGAACAGCCGATCGAGCCGGAACAGGTCCGCAAGCTGTTGACCGAAGGCCAGACCGACCTGCTGTCCCAATTCGTCTCGAAACGGGGCAAGGCCTTCCGGGCCGTTTTGCGGATGGGCGAGGCGGGCAAACTCGAGTTCGAGTTCCCCGAGCCGAAGTCCTGAGGCGGCGGTCCGGCCGGGCAGGTTCCTCCCCGAGCCATGATCTCCCTGCTGCGCGGCCTGGTGGACGTGGCGATCAAGCTGTTCGCCTTGGGGCTGTTTGCCGCCATGTTGCTGGAATGGTTCGCCCCGCCCGGCCTGCAGCGGGTCACTGCGGCGTTGAAGGCTTTTTACGAGCGGTTCCTGGCTCCCATCCGACGCCATGTCCGGCCCTTCCGCCTCAGCCGCAGCGCGCCGGCGGCCATCGATCCGGCCCCCTGGATCCTGCTGCTGCTGGTCTGGTGGATCGTTCATCCGTTCCTGATGTGGGTGCTGAGCTGACCCCACGGTCCGCCCCGGGGAGCAGCTTTCCATGCGGGCGGGGCGCGGCGTTCGAGCGCCTTGGGCCGCAAGGGAAACCGCTTGACAGGCTTCCGTCGTTCCCGGTTCGCTTGCGGCACGCGCGGTTCAACAACCAACCGTCGCCCGCGAGCCCGAGGGCTTCCGGCGCCGGCCCGGCGGCATCCGCCGGCGCCGCCGGCGAGGCGAAAACCGAACCGCTCAGGCCATGAATCGCTCGAAGACGCCGACCGCCTTGGATCAAACCGGCCAACAATCGCAGGCCACGCCCCCCGCCGAACCTCCGGCCGCGGGTGGGGAGGCCCATCTGCCGCTCATGGAGAAGGTGCGGAACTTCCACACCGCCCGGCAGATTCGTTCCTTGGGGCTGTATCCCTACTTCCGCACCATCGCGTCCGCCCAAGACACCGAGGTAATCATCGAAGGCCGGAAGGTCCTGATGCTCGGCTCGAACAGCTACCTGGGGCTGACCAACCACCCGGAGATCAAGGAGGCCGCCCGCCGGGCGATCGACAAGTACGGCACCGGCTGCGCCGGCTCCCGCTTCCTCAACGGGACCTTGGACCTGCATTTGGAACTCGAGCAGGAGCTGGCCAACTTGGTGGGCAAGGAGGCGGTTCTGCTCTACAGCACCGGTTTTCAGGTCAATCTCGGCGTCATCAGCGCCTTGGTCGGCAAGGGCGAGTATGTCCTGGGGGACAAAAGCAACCACGCCAGCATCGTCGAGGGTTGCCGGCTCGCCCGCGGGGAGTTCATCCGGTTCGTCCACCGGGACATGGCCGCCCTGCGCCGGCGTTTGGAGGGGCTGGATCCCGAGGCCGGCAAGATGATCGTGGTGGACGGCGTCTTCAGCATGGAGGGCGACATCATCCAGTTGCCCGAGCTGTGCGAGATCGCCCGCGACCACCGGGCGGTGCTGATGGTGGACGACGCCCATGCCATCGGCGTGCTGGGACGCCATGGGGCGGGGACGGCCGACCATTTCGGGCTGACCGACCAGGTCCACCTGATCATGGGCACCTTCAGCAAGTCCCTGGCCAGCCTGGGCGGGTTCATCGCCGCCGACCGCGACACGATCGATTATCTCAAACACCACTCGAAGGCGCTGATCTTCAGCGCCAGCATGAGCCCCGCCAACGCCGCCGCCGCCCTGGCCGCGGTGCGGCTGATGCGCCGCGAGCCCGAGCGCATCGAGCGCCTCTGGCAGAACACCCGGCGGATGAAGGAGGGGCTGCTGAGCCTCGGGTTCGATCTCGGCCAGTCGGAAACCCCCATCCTGCCGGTGTACGTGCGGGATCTGATGCGGACCTTCCAGTTCACCCGCCGGCTCCAAGAGGAGGGCGTGTTCGTCAACCCGGTGGTCTCGCCGGGGGTGGCGCCCGGACAGGAACTGATCCGGGTCAGCCTGATGGCCACCCACACCGACGCCCAAATCGACTTCGCTCTGGAAAAGCTGGCCAAGGTGGGCCGTGAATTGGGCGTGATCTAGCCGGCGCAGCCGGCGGGCCCGCCGCAACGTGTCGTTCCCCGGCCTATGCACGTCCTGCTCACCGGCGCCAGCGGATTCGTGGGCAGCCACCTGCTGGACCAGTTGATGGAGCAGGACGTCCCGACCACCCTTCTGCTGCGCGCCACCAGTTCCCGCCGGTTTCTTCAACCCCATCTCGATCGGGTCCGTGTGGTCGAGGGCTCCCTGGCGGACGGCACGGCCATCCGGCGCGCTCTGGAGGGCGTGACCCACGTGATCCACTGCGCCGGCGCCACCAAGGCGGTCCGTCCCTCCGGCCTGTTCGCCGCCAATCAGCAGGGCACGCGCAACCTCGTCCAAGCGATCAACGAACGGGAAAAGGACGTCGAATGTCTGGTGCACGTCTCCAGCCTGGCGGCGGGCCACCCGGCGACGGCCGAACGTCCCGCCCGCGAGGACGATCCCCCCGCTCCGTGCTCGGTTTACGGCGCGAGCAAGCTGGCGGCCGAACGGGAGGTTCGCGAGGGCTGCGAGCGTCCGTGGGTGATTCTGCGACCGGCCGCGGTGTACGGTCCGCGGGATCGGGAGTTTCTGCCGTTGTTCCGGCTGGCGTCGCGCGGATGGGCGCCGGTGTTCGGCGGCGGGCGGCAGCAACTCAGCCTGGTGTACGTCAAAGACCTTGCCCAAACGGTGTGGAATGCGTTGACTCAGGACGCGGTCCGCGGGGAAACCCTCCACGTGGCGGCACCCGGGCCGGTGACCACCCGGGAGTTGGTGCTCGCCATCGGGGACGCCTTGGGGCGCCGCGTGCGATGCGTGGCGCTGCCCTGGCTGGTCCTGCGCGCGGCGGCCGTCGGCCAAGGGATTGCCGGGCGCTTGACGGGCCGGGCCGGCATCCTGACGCATGGCAAGCTGCGCGAGGTCCAAGCCCCCGGCTGGGTGGCCGACACCTCGCGCCTGCAAGCGCGCTTGGGCGAGGTCTGCCGCACCCCGCTGGGCGCCGGATTGAGGGAAACGGCGCGTTGGTACGCGGCCGCGGGGTGGCTGCGGCCGCCGGGTGAAGTGAACCGGCGCACCACGAGATGAAGGACTATCGGTTGGTTGATTGGGCGACGCAGGGCTACCTGATCTTGGTGGCCTTGCTGGCCCTGTTCTTCCACAACCACACGGTGCCCTCGTGGGGATGGCTGGCGGCGGCCCACGTGGTCGTGGTCGGGCTGGTCCATGCCCTGATTCGCGCCCACGCGACGCGGCCGGACAACCGCGTCCTGGGGTTTTTCCGCGCGTTCTACCCGATGATCCTCTACACCGGGTTCTACCGGGAGACGGAGTACCTGAACCAGATCTTCGTGCTGCAATACCTCGACCCGTGGTTCATCCGGCTGGAGGAGGCGATCTTTGGTTTCCAGCCCAGCGTACTGTTCATGGAGAAGCTGCCGCAACGCTGGGTGGCCGAGCTGATGTACGGGGCCTACTTCTCCTACTACCTCATGATCGTGGGCGTGGGGTTGGCGTTGTTCTTCCGGGACCGCCGCCAGTTCGCCCACTACCTGACGGTGGTCTCGATCCTGTTCTACTGCTGCTACCTCACCTACATCTTCCTGCCGGTCTGCGGGCCGCGGGTGTTCTTCGAGGACTTCACGAGCTTCGAGGTGGACCCGGCCATCCGGGCGGTGGGCCACGCCCATCCCATGCCGGCGTCGGTGGCGGGAGGGATTTTCCCTTCGATCATCCTGCTGATCTACCGGCATCTGGAAGCCGCCGGGGCCGCGTTCCCCAGCAGCCATGTGGCGGTGGCCATTTGCACGGCGTGGTTCAGTTGGCGGTATCTGCCGCGGATCCGGTGGATTCACGCGGTCGTGGTGTTCCTCCTGTGCGTTTCCACGGTGTACTGCCGGTACCACTACGTGGTGGACGTGGTGGCGGGCACGCTGCTGGCGTTTGTCGCCGTCCCGATGCTGAACCGGTTGTACGCGGTCCTGGACAACCCCCAGCCGGCGCCGGCGGCGGCGCCCTCTTCCGTGCATGAGCCAAGCCGATCCTGCTGATTTTCGCCGTGCGGTGGTGGTCGAAGCCCTCCGTCGTTGCCCCTTGTTCGCCGGGTTGCCGCCGACGGAGCTCCAGCAAGTGGCCGACACCTGCTCGCTCAAGCGCTACGCCAAGGGCGAGCATCTGTTTCACGAAGGACAGCCCAGCGAAGGCTTTTTCGTGATCCAGCAGGGGGCGGTGGCGGTGTACCGTCTCGGACCGGCGGGGCGCGAGCAGGTCATCCACACCTTCCATGCCGGGGAGTCGTTCGCCGAAGCCACGTTGACCATGCCCCAAGGTATGCCGGTCAATGCCCGGGCCCTGGCGCCGACCCAGGTCGTTTTGGTCCGCGGCGGAAGCTTCATCGAATTGATCCGCCGCCAGCCCGAACTGGCTCTGCGGGTGATCGGCTCTCTCAGCCAGCGCATGCGGGTGCTGGTCGAGCAAATCGAGGACCTCACGCTCAAGGACGTCGAAACCCGCCTCCTGCACTGGCTGCTGAAGCGCTGCCCGGAGCCGGATGCGGCCGAACCTTGCGAAATCCCCATTCCCGGGACCAAGCGCCAGCTCGCCGCGGAATTGGGCACCGTCAGCGAAACGTTCTCCCGCACCCTGGCCCGCTTGCAGAAACTGGAGCTCATCCGTTCCCATCCCCGCAGCATCACGGTCCTGAGTCCGGCAAAGCTGCAGGCGGTTCTGCGGCAGCGGTTGGGCGACTGAAACCATCGCCCCGCGCGTTCTCCCCCCAACATTCGGGTTGCCTGCGCCGCCGCCGCGCCGGCACCATCCCCGGCCGAACGATGAACCGACGCGACTTTCTCACGCTGGCCGGTGGCTGGACCGGCTATTCGTTGATCGTGCGGGCCCAGGACATCTCCCCGGGCCCCGTCCCTACCCGCGAGGAAATCCGCGCCTCCTTCCAACGAATCGCCCCGGCGGTTCCCTTGGAGAAACGCCTCGAGACCGAGCCCCATCTCACGCTGGTCGATTTGGAGTGCGACGTCTTCATCGCTGGTGGCGGGATGGCCGGGGTGTGCGCCGCCTTGGCCGCCGCCCGCAATGGAGCGCGGGTCGTGCTCGTCCAGGACCGCTCCCGTCTGGGCGGCAACGCCAGCAGCGAGATCAAGATGCACATCGTCGGCGCCGACTGCCACGGCCACCGGGCCGGCTGGCGGGAGGGCGGCCTGATCGAGGAACTCCGTCTGGACGACGCCGCCAACAACCCCCACGCCAGTTTCGAGCTTTGGGACCTCCTGCTGTACGACAAGATCCGCCGCGAACCCCGCATCACCCTGCTGCTGGACACCGTGCTCTGCGCCGCCGAGGTCAAAGACGGCCTCATTCGGGGCGTGCTGGCCCGCTGCGACAAGACCGAGCACATCTACCGGGTGCGGGCCTCGCTGTTTCTGGATTGCACCGGCGACAGCCGCCTGGCCTTGGAAGCCGGCGCCGATTTCCGTTGGGGCCGCGAATCCAAGCAGGAATTCGGCGAGTCGCTCGCCTACGACCAAGCCGACTCCCACACCCAAGGAAGCAGCATCCTCTTCACCGCCCGCGACTACGGTCGCCCCATCCCGTTCAAGGCCCCGCCCTGGGCGCGCAAGATCACCAAGGAGATGCTCCGGTTTCGCCCCATCCACTCCTGGGAGTACGGTTACTGGTGGATCGAATGGGGCGGCCAGCTCAACACCATCCGCGACAACGAACGCATCCGGTTCGAGCTCCTCTCGATCGTCCTGGGCGTCTGGGACTACATCAAGAACTCCGGTGAACACCCCGACAGCGCCAACTGGGGCATGGACTGGATCGGGATGATCCCCGGCAAACGGGAAAACCGCCGGATCATGGGCGACTACATCCTGACCCAGCACGACCTCGAAGGCCGCAACGGCGAGCCGGAAGACGCCGTGGCCATCGGCGGTTGGGGCATGGACGACCATCCCCCGGGCGGTTTCGACGCCTCCGACCAGCGCCCGTACCGCTCGGTCCGCACCAAGGAGGTTTACAACATCCCGTTCCGCTGCCTCTACAGCCGGAACATCCGCAACCTCCTGATGGCCGGCCGCAACATCAGCGCCAGCCACGTCGCCTTCAGCTCGACCCGCGTCATGGCCACCTGCAGTTGCCTCGGCCAGGCCGCCGGCACCGCCGCCGCCCTCTGCGCCCGCCACGGCCTGCTGCCCCGTGAGCTCTACCAAGACAAAGTACGGCTCCGCGAACTCCAGCAGACGCTCCTCCGCGACGACCAGACCATCAAGGGTCTCCGCAACGAGGATCCCCGCGACCTCGCCCGCCGGGCCCGTGTGGTGGCCTCCGCCTCCCACGACCTTTCCCGCCCGGAAAACGTCATCAACGGCTTCGTCCGCGACATGGCCGGCCGGTGGGAAAACCGCTGGGGCGCCCGGATGGTCGAAGGCGGCGTCTGGATCGAGCTGCAATGGCCCGAACCGGTCACCCTCCGGGAGGTCCAGATCACCTTCGACACCGGATTCCACCGTCAACTGACCCTTTCCGCCTCAGCCTCGGTCAACCGCAGCATCATTCGCGGCCCGCAACCGGAGTGCGTCCGGGACTACGCGCTTTTGGCCGGCGAGGATGAGGATGGGGCGCTCCGCGAGCTGGCGCGCGTCACCGGCAACCACCAGCGCCTGGTCCGCCACCGGTTCGAGCCGGTGACCCTGCGACGCCTCCGCCTCCACATCCACGCCACCAACGGCTCCCCCATCGCCCGGGTGTACGAAATCCGCGCCTACGCCTAGGCGGAGGTCGAACCTTCAGCCGCAAGCCGTCGCCAACCGCCCCGGCCGCCGGGGCGGTTTACGTTTCCTTAACACTTTTGCCCGCCCGCTCGAACAGTCTCTTAACAGCCCCGCCGTCTCTTACCTCAGAACCGGAAAGGGTTCGGTTGAGAACGGAACACCGCACCGAACACCGCAGCCGGACCAACGAACAGAACAAACCAAGAAGAGAGAAAGCACCATGCGCATCGTCCGAAACATCACCCTGATCACGGCGGCCCTGGCCGCCGGCACGCTCCTGACCACCGCCCAACCCGCCGAGCGCGGTCCGCGGCCCGACCGTCCGCGCCCGCAGCGGCCCGGGGCCGGTCAATTCACGCCGCCTCGCGTCAATCCCTTCTTCGCCATGTTCGACGCCAACCAGGACGGCGTCATCGACCAGCAGGAAGTGGCCAAGGCCGCCGAGGTGTTGAAGAAGCTGGACCGCGACGGCGACGGCAAGATCACTCCGCGGGAGTTCCGCCCGCAAATGCGTCGCGGCAACCGGCCGGACCGCCC
>RFJD01000477.1 GCA_003695015.1 Verrucomicrobiota bacterium
ACAAGGCGTTTCGACCAACACGGTGATGTCCCGCGTGCGATAGCGAATCATGGGCATCGCCCGCTTGCAAAGCGTCGTGAGCACCAGTTCGCCTTCCGCACCTGGAGGTAGCGGTTCGCCGGTCCGGGGGTCCACGACTTCCGGATAAAACATGTCCTCGAAAACATGCAGGCCGCTCTGGTGGACACATTCGATGGCGACGCCCGGACCGACAATCTCTGAAAGGCCGTACATGTCATAGGCTTTGATGCCCGCGGCTTCCTCAATGTGCCGCCGCATGCCTTCGGTCCACGGCTCGGCCCCGAACACCCCCGCCCGCACCGGCAATTCCCGCAAATCCACGCCCATCTCCTGAGCATGTTCGATCAAATGGATGAAGTAGCTCGGCGTGCAACACACCACCGTCACACCGAAATCGCGCATGATCATGATCTGCCGCTCGGTGTTTCCGCCGGAAATGGGAATCACCGCGGCGCCCAGGGCCTCCGCTCCGTAGTGAAAGCCCAAACCTCCCGTGAACAATCCGTATCCGTACGCGTTTTGCACGATGTCTCCGGCATGAACGCCGCACGCCAGGAAACTGCGTTTCATGGCCAGAGCCCAGTCCTCGACGTCCTCGCGCGTGTAAGCGACCACGATCGGCTTGCCAGTCGTGCCACTGGAGGCATGAAAACGAACGATTTCCTTGAGCGGACTGGCCAAAAGGCCGAAGGGGTACGTCGCCCGGAGATCATTCTTTTCCGTGAAGGGCAGCCGACTCAGGTCTTCGAGGCTTCGCACGTCCCCGGGTTTGACGCCGCGCTCGTCCATTCGACGGCGGAACAACGCCACCCGCTCGTAAGCGCGGGCCACCACGTCTTGAAGCCGCCGCAACTGCAACGCCCGCAGCTTTGCCAACGGCAGGTAGTCCAAGGCACTGTCCGGATGGAAGTCAGAGGCAATTCGTGCCATGAGGTGTGGACAACAACAAATCAGGCGGTTTCGCGTCCCAGTCGGAACGCCGCTTCGTTCACAGGAACCAACTCCGGTGGAAACCGGCGCCGGATGGCTCCGATCCACAGGGTCTCTTCAAAGTCCAGACGACGGCTGAGCTGGCCGAGCAGGGCCAGGTTGAGGCTCCGCCGATGGGGCAGGGCGGCCACATCGATTTCGGATGCGCTCAGTAATTCGCCGTCCGGTTTGAGATAGTGTTGGAAATGCTCCTGCCATTCCGGCGCCAGCAAGACCAGAAAGTCCGCCTCCCCGGGACTGATGACGGGACTGTACACACGCGAGCCGAAACGGACGTCGCTGTTCACCGATCCGCCCCTCTGGCTCATGCCGTGGACCTCGCTTTTCTTCACGTCCCAACCGGCCGCAAACGCCACATCGGCCAGGATGTCCGAGGCCCGCAGGATGCCCTGGCCTCCCAACCCGGCGATCACCACACTGATGACTTCGCTGTTCATCTTGTCCCGCATGGCAGAGGTCATCGTGCATTCAGCGCGGCCGCGCGTTTGTCCAGCTCGCGCAGGCGCTTGGCCACCAACACGCACGGTCGACGCGCCACAATCACCGTCAACTCCTGCGCTTCCAGACACGCATCCAGCACCCGGGCGAAGGTGTCCGACCCGCTCCGCGGCTCGACGACATGGACCCGCCGAATGCCCAAGGCACGGGCCAGCTCCTCGATCACCACGCGATTGGTGGGCTCATGGTTGAGTTGGCGTCCGGTTCCCGGATGCTCCTGATGCCCGGTCATCGCGGTGGTCGCGTTGTCCAGAACGATGACCACGTGGCCGGTGGGCGGCGGGTTATAGACCATCTCGACCAGACCGGTGATCCCGCTGTGAATGAAAGTGCTGTCACCGATCACGCTGACCACGCGCCGGGCCTGGTCCGGCGGCAACACATGGCGCAATCCCAACCCCACCCCGATGCTGGCCCCCATGCATACACAGGTATCCATGGCCTGGTAGGGAGGCAACACCCCCAGGGTGTAACAACCGATGTCGCCCGCCACGATACAATCACGGTCCTGCAGTGCCTTGTACACGACATGATACGGACAGGCCTCGCACAACTGCGGTGGTTTGCCAGCCACCCGCTCGACGACGGCTTCGGGCTCACCCGCCAGGAAACGCCGCACCCGCGCCACGTCGAGCTCCCCGAAACGGTGGCTTTCCGGTCGGGGCTCGACGTCGATCCCGGCTGCCCGGAGCGCTTCGTACAAGTACGGATCGCCCTCCTCGACCACCACACAACGCTGAACCTTCTGGCGGAATCTTCTGGCAACCTCAACCGGCAGGGGATGGACGAGGTTGAACTTGAGCACCGAGGCGTGCGGCGCGGCCTCCCGCACGTACATGAAGGAAACGCCGGAGGTGATCACGCCCAATTCCGGTTCGCCCTCGACCACACGCCATGCCCAGCCTTCCGCCGCTGAGCCTTCGAGCCGCGCCAGTTTCTCCCGCAGTCGCCGGTGGGCGGGGCGCGCATAAGCGGGAATCATCACCCGCGCCGGCAGATCGCGCTGGAAGTGCGGCAACGGCGCGTTCATCGCCGGGGCGCGGGGTTCGACCACGGTCTTGCTGTGGCAGACCCGGGTGGTCATTCGCAAAATCACCGGCAACCTCCAGAACTCGGAGAGCTCGAAAGCCTTTCGGGTGAAATCATACGCTTCCTGGGAATCGGCAGGTTCGAGCATCGGCACGCCCGCCGCCACGGCATAGCGGCGGTTGTCCTGTTCGTTCTGGCTGGAAGCCATGCCGGGATCGTCGGCCGACACGATCACCAGCCCTCCACTCACGCCGGTGTAAGCCGCGGTGAAAAGGGGATCGGCGGCCACGTTGAGTCCCACATGCTTCATCGTGACCAAGGCGCGTCCTCCCCCAAACGCCGCGCCCAAGCCCACCTCCAGCGCGACCTTTTCGTTGGGCGACCATCGGGCATCGCCACCAAGCCGGGAAAACGTTTCCAGGATCTCCGTCGAGGGGGTTCCCGGATAGCCTGTTCCCAAGCGGACACCGGCGTGGCACGCCGCAAGCGCCACCGCCTCGTTCCCGCTCAACAAGCTTCGTTCTCCTTCATGGACTGCTTTCTGCAGCATTCGGCGAATTAGGCCAAACCACGGCAGGGAGGTTCTTTCCAGATATTTGCCAAGCCTTGCCGATTCTTGGTCCGTCCCTCTGTCGCGGCAGCATCGAAACTGCCGCAAGCCGCTCTGGGTGAGATGTCCTTATCCAGTGTCTGCTCCCGGGTTCGGACAGACGATTGACCAAGCCGACACCCCGTGTCCCGGACTTCGGGGAACAACCGACGGTCGCCGCCGCGAGAACGCGTGCGCCGACTTCTCCGTCGGCCGCTTTCAGGCCAAAGCGTTGATCCCGTCCTGGCCGCACCCGGCGGTACGGCCTGCCACGAGAAACCATTCGGCACTCCCATCCCGGCAGGCGGTTTCCCGTCTCGGCCCCGGAAAACCGCCGGCAACCAAGGTGCAGAATCATGCTGGCCCCGGGATCGGGAACATGGTAACCCTCGGGTCAATCATCACAATGAGCAGCAATCCGTCATCAACTCCGTTGCGCCTGACAGCCGGGCCATGACGGGGCTGCGTTGGCGATCCGGATCCCGAAGAATCTCCCATCCACGGCACGACAGATCAACAACGAGTCATGACAACCCCCACATCCACATCCCTCACCCGGCGGCAGTTCCTCCGGACTGCCGGCCAAAGCGCCACCGCCTTGGCCGCCGCTTCCGCCACGGCCCCGGCCATCCTGTCCGCGCCCGCGCCCGACCGGCTCGTGCGCGTCGGCTGCATCGGGATCGGCACCCGTGGCGGCGACCTCATGAACGCGGTCGTGGCCATCCCTGGCGTCAAGGTGGTCGCCGTCTGCGACGTGTACGAGGTACACCGGCAGAAAGGGCTCGCGCGCAGCCGGAACCCCGAGGCCAAAGCCTACGAGGACTATCGTGACCTGCTCGCGGACCCCCGCGTCGATGCCGTGATCATCGCCACCCCGGACCACTGGCATTGCCAAATGGTGCTGGACGCCGTCAAGGCGGGCAAAGACATCTACTGCGAAAAGGGCTTTGCCCGGACCCTGGACGAGGCGAAGCGCATGCGCGACGCATTGAAGCGGAGCAGCGTCGTTTTCCAGCTTGGCCACCAGGCCCGGCAGGCCACCTGCGCGTTGCAGGCCAAGGAGATCATCGCGAGCGGCGCTTTGGGGCCGATCACGCTGGTCCGCACCGGCCGGTTCAAACCCTGTTCCCCCGAGCACCCCAACTGGCGCTGGTACGGCTACTACGATCAATGGCAACGGCCGGATCCCGAGAAGGTCCGCCAAGCCGTCAATTGGGACCTCTGGCTCGGCCCGGCGCCCAAGATCCCCTGGAACGAACGCCACTTCTGGCACTGGCGCTGTTACTACGCCTACGGCACCGGTTATGCCGGGGATCTGCTCTCGCACGAAATGGACTTCGTCCAATACCTCCTCGGCCACGGCATCCCGGACACCTGCGTGTGCGCCGGTCTGCTCGCCCTTCAAAAGGACGACCGCGAAGTGCCCGACACCTGGGT
>RFJD01000478.1 GCA_003695015.1 Verrucomicrobiota bacterium
TCACCAAGCGGTGGCACTGCCCCCACTCCACCCGACGCAGTTTTGAGGATGCCCGTGTAAGGCGGCCTGCATGGCACCGCCAAACGTCGCTTTCTCGCCGGCCGCACAAGGGTCATTCGGACGTCCCGGCCGGCTGCGGCGCCGGCTGTTCCACGCACCGGCATGCGGAACTGATGGCCCACATCACCTACCCGAGCTTGGAGATCGGACAATTGTAAGCAGGGGCATGCATTCAAGGTGGCCGGCGCCTCCAAGCGCCCAAGCCTCGCGGCATCCGAGACATGACCGCACAGACAGGCTCAGGCGCAAGATTCCAAGAAGCGCGCAATCGCCGGGATGTCGTTGCGGGAGAAGACGGCAAGGCCGGGGAAGGCCGTGCCGAGACGCGGGGGATCATCCGTCGCAATCGCCCGGATTCGCGGGTCATGCGCCGCCAGTGGCGGTGCCTGTGCGGAGCTCAGATAGACCTCGAGGGCGGGCACGGCCACCTGTTTGAAGCCTTCGAGCAGCACGATGTCGGCAGGCAGCAGCCGGGCGATGATGGCATCGAGATCCCACCGCCCGTCATCTGCACCTTCATGAAAGAAGGCTGCGCGGCGCGGTCCGATGAGCGCGACCGCCGCGGCTCCCGCCTTGCGGTGGCGGAAGCTGTCCTTGCCCGGCACGTCCAGCTCGACATCATGGTGGGTATGTTTGGCCGTCGCCACCCGCAGTCCGCGTGCGCTCCAATGGCGAATGAGCCCTTCAAGCAGTGTGGTCTTGCCGCTTTTGCGCCAGCCGATGACGGCGAAGACGGCCGGTTTCATCACATCCGCTCCCGCACATGGATCATCTTTTCGGCGCACGCCAGGTCCTCCGGCGTGTTGATGTTGAAGAAGGCCTCGGCATCCGCAAAGCCGACCGCATGCGCGCCGAGTGCGGCGAGCACATCGCCCACCCGGCGCAGCTTGTGCCGGATCACGAGTCGGCGCAAGGGACCTGCCGACTCCCCGTGCCACAGACAGCACAAATGATGCCGCCGCCCGCCCGCCTCGGCGACCACGGCCGGCGGGGCTGAGGGGGCATTTCGGCATGCCTGCCAGAGGCGCTGGGCCAGATCGGCGGGCAGGAAAGGGGTATCCACCGGCAGGGTCAACAGCCAGTCGCCACCGGCAAGACCGGCCCTGCGGCGGTGTGCCAGCCATTCCAGGCCGGCCAGCACCCCGCCCAACGGCCCGCAAGAGACGGGGTGGGCATCGAACAACCACGTCCGGTCGGCCCCGAGCACGGCTTCGTAGGCCGCCCGGGCATCACGGCGGATGTTGATGGCGGTGGCCGCTACCCGCCCCTCTACATGATCGAGGATGTGGCAGATCAGGGGACGACCGGCAAGGCACAACAATCCTTTTTCGTGCCCGCCCAGCCGGCGCGCCCGCCCGCCTGCGACAATCACCGCCGACACCGCCTCTCGCATCAGGACGCGCCTCGTTCCGTTCATCCCCGCCACCCTTCCTGCCTTTCTGCCTTCCTGCCGCCACCGCCGCAAGGCGGAGATTTGATTTCGGTCAATGCGATTTTTCGGCCAGGCGCTAGAAGCCACGTCGTCGCCATCCTGCCGAGCAGCAGAAACCCGGTCGGGATGGCACGGTCGGCAGAGCCAGGGAGGCAGGATCATGACATCCCCCATTCGTGCGCATACGGCGGCCGTGGTGGCCGTGTTGCTGTCTTCGGTGGCGGGCCATGCGTTGGCGGCATCCCCCGAGACCGGCGCGGATCAGGCCGCCCTCCGGCAGGAAGTGGCGACTCTGCGCTCCCAGCTGGAGCAGCTCCAGGCGACGATGGCCGCATTGGCCGATCGGTTGGCGCAGGCCGAGGCCGCGCTGGCGAAGACCGGTGCGCAAACCGCCGCGCAGACCGCTCCTGCGGAGAAAAAGGCCGAAGCCAAGAGCGATGCGGTCAAGGTGAAATGGGAGCCGGCTCCCGCGATCTCCAGCCCCGACGGTCGCTTCGAGATGAACCTGCGCGGACGGGTCTATGTCGATGCCGGCTTCGCCAATGACGACAATGACACGATGAATGTCGATGCCACCGAGCTGCGCGCCGCCCGCCTCGGCATCGAGGGCAAGGCGTGGAAGGACATCAAGTACAAGTTCGAGGTCGATTTCGCCGGCAACAAGACGACGGTCAAGGATGCCTATATCCAGTGGCACGGGCCGATCGCGGTTACCGTCGGGCAGTTCAAGACGCCCAATTCGCTCGAGGAGCAGACGAGCTCGCGTTACATCACCTTCATGGAGCGCGGCTCGTTCACCGACGCCTTCGACTTCGAGCGCCAGATCGGATTGGCGCTGTCCACCCATGGGAAGGACTGGAGCGCGAAGTTCGGCGTCTTCCGCGGCAATGCGGGAAGCGGCAGCGCCCAGGAAGGTGTGACGGTGGCCGGCCGGCTGACCTACGGCCCGAAGCTCGCCGGCGTGCAGCTGCATGTCGGCGGCTCGGTGCGCTATCGCGATCAGGCACCGGGCGAGGCGCTGTTCCGCTATCGCCAGCGGCCGCATCTGCACCTCGCCAGCCGACTGATCGCCACCGACCACATCGCCGATTCGGACGTCTTCTATGGTGTCGAGGCGGCGGCGGTCAGCGGTCCCTTCGCCATCCAGGCGGAATACGGCTGGCTGAACGCCAATCTGATGCCGCCGATGGCTGGTGGAAAGGATCCGACCTTCTCCGGTGGCTATGTCGATGTCAGCTGGTTCTTCACCGGCGAACAGCGTGCCTATCACCCTGACAAGGGCTCCTTCGGGCGCATAAAGGTGCGTCATCCGGTGTTCGAGGGCGGACCCGGCGCCTGGCAGATCGCCCTGCGCTATGACCGCATCGATCTCAGCGACGAGGGAATCCTGGCCGGCGAGCAGAATTCCTTTATCGCCGGGATCAACTGGTACCTCAATCGCCACACCCGGGTGATGTTCAACTACGCCCATGCCGACATCACGAAGGCTTTCGCGCCGACCTCCAGGGGCGATGCGCGGGGCAAGAACAAAGCCGATAGCTTCGGCATGCGCGCGCAGGTGGACTGGTAGGTGCGCAGCGCTGATCTCGCGTGAGCTGTCGATCGCGGCCTTGATCTGGATCAAAGCACCGTCGCGCGAATTGATCTAGCGACTAGGCCATGAGCCGGCCTGAACGGGGGTTCGCGCCGGAGCGTGGAAGGGAGGACGGCCCCATGAGCGAACGTCACGACCAGGGGTTCACCCGGCGCGCGCTGCTCTTTGGCCAGTCGGCCGGAGGCGGCGGGAAGGCGGACGAAGCCGGCGCGCCATCCGCTTCTGCGGCGAAGCGCCGGAAGAAATGGGTCAATCCCGGCTATGATTCGGGCAATCCCACATATGTGGGGCAGAAGGGTCGCCGCTGGGCGATGCTGATCGACCTGCGCAAGTGCATCGGCTGCCAGGCCTGCACGGTGGCCTGCAAGTTCGA
>RFJD01000479.1 GCA_003695015.1 Verrucomicrobiota bacterium
GTCCTCGGCCTTGCGGGCCAGGATGTGGTCCTTGGGGATGGGCTGGAGGTTCTGGATGGCGAACCGGAGGTCCATCCAGTGGTCGGGTTTGTCGGCGAAGTCGATCTTGAGCCGGCCAAACACGGTGTCCAGCTCCTTGATCCGGCCGAAACCCCAGCCGCGGTGCTGGCAGTAGCCGCACTCCAGCAACTTCAGCAGAGGCTCCAGATCCTTGCCGGCGATCTTTCCTGCCGAAACCAAGCTTTCCAACTGCTCTCTCATGGGCATGGGCCACTCATGAAACCGAGTGGTGCGGGTCATTATGACCCCCCATCTTCGCCGCACAAAGACAATTCCCGGTCCCGGGGAGGACGCGGAGCCGGGTTGCCGTTTCCGGGACGCCGGCCGGCGGCGGCTCAGGGTGGGCGGACCTCGATGAACCGTCCCCAGAGCGCGGTGCGGCGGATGCGGTCGGCGGGCTTGAGGGTGGATCGGTCCGCCCCGTTCTCGATTTCCACCAGCCCGAGGCAGAGCAGGCGGTTGAACAGGGCGGCGATGAGCAGACGCAGCCATTTCCGGCGGCTGGCGGGGGTCCGGCCGAGTTGTTCCCAAAGGACCCCCGGCAGCATCGCGGGCGGCAGGTCTTCCACCCGGGTCCATTGCCGGAGCCGTTCGCCCAAGCTGATGAGAATGGGAGCGAACAGGTGCGCCAGCACCTCGCCCTCGGGGCCGGCCGCCGTGAGGGCCTTGAGGGCCGGCTGCCGGCAGGCATGCTCGAACAGGCACCGGTACAGCTCCCCCGCGCGATCCTCCGCCAGAAGCGCCCGGCCCGCGGACGTCAGGGTCAGCGTGCCTTCGACGCTGACCGCAAGGCCGCCCTCGATCACGCCGTCGAGGATCGCCTCCAATTCGTGGGCGGAGCTGATGGGTTCGGCGAATGGCAGCGTTCCCGGCCAAGCCGTTTCGGGGCCCTGGACGTCGAGTTGCTTCAGCCACCGGCGGGCCTGCCGGAACCAGCGGGCCTTCTGGACCTCCTCCAGGTCGAGGTCGGTCCGGAACCGGAGCGGATTGTCCGGGGACCCGGCCTCCAGCAGGCTCTGCAGTTTCAGGGCCGCGAGGGGATCGGGCTCGATGGGGGCGGGCTGGTTGGAGATGTCGAAAATCACGGCGGCGATCCGGTTTGCACGAGAGGACGATGCGTCCGAAGGCGGCTGCAGGCAACCCCGCGGCGCCTGGGTTCCGGCCGGGGACCGGCGGTGGTCGAGCCGCGGCATTGCGGCGTTGTCGCCCGCGGCCGAAATCCGCAGACTGCCGCGCATGACGACATCCCGCCTTCATCCCGACGGAACGGCCCGCGGCCGGCCACCGGCTCTGGTCCTCGCCGTGATGTTGCCCCTGCTTGCCGCGGGCGCACCGGCAGCGGGGCCGGTCCCGGGCGACACATGGGCGCTGGAAGCCGGTTTGACTCCGCTGGACGTCGCCCGGCTCCAATACGTGGGTAGCGCGGCCGTTTCACCGGACGGCCTTCGGGCCGCCTTCGTCCGATACGTTCCCCGCGACCTGCGGCGGGAGAAGGATGGTCCCTCCCGGGCGGAGCTGTGGGTGGTCGATTTGGCCACGGGGCGCAGCCGGCCGTTCGTTGCCGGGCCGGTGTATGTCCGTTCCCCCGCGTGGACACCCGATGGCTGCCACATCGGCTTTCTGGCGAAACGGGAGGGGGACGAGCATGCCGCGCTTTACCTGATCCCGTCGGACGGCGGCGAAGCGCGGAAAGCGCTGGAGTTGGAAACCGACATTGCCGCCTACAGCTTTGCGTCGGACGGCCGGCGCGTGGCGGTGACGGCCGTCGAACCCGAGCCGGCTTCGCGGCGCAAGGACCGCGATCGGGGCTTCACCGAGGAGGTTTACGAGGAAGACTGGCGGTCGCGACGGGTCTGGGTGGCGGAATTGTTCGGGGAAAACGCCAACCTGCGGCCGCTGGGCTTCGCAGGTCACGTGCATCAGGTCCACTGGCGGCCCCATGCCGACGAGCTGGCCGTCACGGTCACGCCCACGCCGGCGGTGGACGACAGCTACGTCCGGCAACGGGTCTGGATCGTGGACGCAACCACCGGGGCCGTGCGTTGCCGGGTGGCCAATCCCGGCAAACTCGGCGCGGTCGCATGGAACCCGACCGGCGACCGCTTGGCAATGATCGCCGCCGAGGACGAACACGATCCCTCCGCCGGCCGGCTGATGGAGGTGGATCCCGCCACGGGCGCCTTCCGGGACCTTCTTCCGGGCTATCTCGGCGAAGTCGAGGATTTCGCTTGGACGGCGTCGGACACCCTGGTCGCCGTGACCAGTGAGGGCGTGCGGACGGTCGTGCTGCGCTTGCGGCTGGCGGAGGGGGCGGTTCGGACCGAACGGCTCGCCGGCCCGCGGGGACCGGCTTTCACCCGGATCGGCGCCGGAGGGGGGCGGATTTGTCTGGTGGGTTCGACGGCGTGGCATCCGGCGGAGTTGTTCCGTCTGGACGGGCCCGGCCGGTGGGAGCGGCTGACCGACAGCAACCCGTGGTTGGCGGAGCGGAGGATGGCCCGACAGGAGGTGGTGACCTTCCACGCGCGGGACGGTTTGGAGCTGGAAGGGGTGTTGATTCGGCGCCTCGACGACGACGGCCGGCCCGGGCCGCTGATCCTGAGCGTCCATGGAGGGCCGGAATCGCACATCCGGAACGGTTGGCTGACCAGCTACAGCCTGCCCGGCCAGGTGGCCGCCGCCCGCGGCATGGCGGTGTTTTATCCCAACTACCGCGGCAGCACCGGCCGCGGGGTGGCCTTCTCGAAACTCGGACAGGCCGATCCGGCGGGGAAGGAGTTCGACGATTTGGTGGACGCGGTCGATCACCTGGTGGACCTGGGCGTGGCGGACCCGGACCGGGTGGGCGTGACGGGCGGTTCCTACGGCGGCTACGCGACGGCGTGGTGTTCGACGCGCTACTCGGAGCGGTTCGCCGCCGGGGTCATGTTCGTGGGCATCAGCGACAAGGTTTCGAAGGTGGGCACGACCGACATCCCCGACGAGGAATACTTGGTGCACGCGCTGTTCCGGCCTTGGGAGAAGTGGATGTTCCTGCTGGAACGCAGCCCGATCTATCACGCCGGCAACTGCCGGACACCGCTGTTGATCCTTCACGGCAAGGCCGATCCGCGCGTGCATCCGGGCCAGTCGATGGAGATGTACCGGCACCTGAAGCTCCGGAGCCGGGCACCGGTCCGCTTGGTCTTCTATCCGGGCGAAGGCCACGGCAACCGCCGCGCCGCTTCCCGCTACGACTACCACCTGCGCATGCTCCGCTGGTTCGAGCACTACCTGCGGGGGCCCGGCGGCCCGGCCCCGGATTGGCGGATCGAGCATCCGCTGGAATGA
>RFJD01000480.1 GCA_003695015.1 Verrucomicrobiota bacterium
GACACCCACACCGTGTGGTGGCCTCCGGAGCAGCTCTTGCGGGATTGCGGCGTGCGGGCGGGCCAGCATTTCGAAAAAGGCGACCTGGTGTTCCGCCTCAAGATCCAGCGGGGCGACCGGCTGTTCGTCGATCGCTTCACCTATCACTGGCGGCGGCCGAAGCGCGGGGAAATCATCGTCTTTAGCTCGGCGGGCATCCAACCCTTGTTGCGGCCGTATCCCGGACCGCCTTTGATTCCCAACACGCATTACATCAAACGGCTCGTGGCCTTCGGCGGCGAGAAGGTGCAGATCGGCAACGACCGCCACCTGATCATCAACGGCAAACGGCTGGATGCCAGCACGCCGCACTTCGAAAAGATCTTCAGTTTCGACGGCCCGCCCAAGGACAGTGTCTATTCGGGCTATGTCAACGAGGAGGTGGGCCGCATGTACGGAAGACGGGGACTGGCGCCGTTCTTCCCGAACGAGAATGCGGTGTTCACGGTGCGCCCGGGACACTATCTGGCGTTTGGCGACAACACCATGAACAGCTTTGACGGCCGGGCTTGGGGCGACTTCCCGCGTACGCAGGTGGTGGGCCGCGCCTTCTTCGCCTTCTGGCCGTTCAGTTCGCGGTTTGGCCCGATCGAATGGTGGTAGCGGCCCTCAGGCTGGCGGCGGCCTGGCTGAGTTCCGGCCGCCATCGCCGCGCTTTCGAACTGTGGCGGCAAACCCGGCGCCTCGGCCGCCATCGGTGGGACCTGCTGGATCGCGACGTCCAGGACGAGTTGCGCCGACGCCTGGACCAACTGCACGCCGCGCTCCGCAGCCGGGCGTCGGAGCCGGCGTTGGAGGCCGCCGTGCAGGGAGTGGAACGCTTCCGCGCCTGTCATCTGGCGCCTCCGCGGCGCCGGTTCCTGAACGAGGCGTGGGAAAACGTGTTGCTCATCACCTTGGCGATCCTGGTTCTCCGCGCCTTTTTCCTTCTGCCGAGTGAAATCCCCAGCGGGTCCATGCAGCCGACCCTGTGGGGCGTCACGGTGGTGGATCGCCGGGAGGATCCGCTTTTCCGGGTGCCCACCGGATGGCGGGCGTGGGTCGAACGCTGGTTGTTTGGGCGGACCTACTGGCAGGTTACCGCGGTGAGGCCCGGCCTGCTCGAAGAGGTGGCCCCGGTCGAGCCCGGCAGCCTCTGGCGGTTGCCGCGCCTGCGTTTCCGCGTGGGGGGCGTGTGGTACAGTCTGCCTGCACCTTCCCAGTGGCCGGCGAGTCCCTTCCGCGATCTGCCAGACGAGCAGGCCGCGTTGTTCCTGGCCGGACTGAGGCCCGGACACTGGTACAAGCAAGGCGAACCGATCATCCGGGCCGTGCTCCAAGCCGGCGATCACGTGCTGATCGACCGGTTCAGCTATCACTGGCGGCGGCCCAAGCGGGGCGAGATCGTCGTCTTCCGCTCCGGCGGCCTGGAAGGGCTGGAAGACGACACCTATTACCTCAAGCGCCTGGTCGGCCTGCCCGGTGAACGGATGCGGATCGGCGACGATCGGCACGTCTGGATCGATGGCCGGCGGTTGGACCGGGAGACGCCGGGCTTTGAAAAACTCTACGACTTCCGCGGGCCGCCGCGCCCGAGCGTCTATTCGGGACACCTCAACGCCCGGACGGGGCGACGGTATTTTCCCCGGTGGCGTTGGCGGATGCCGTGGTTTCCCGACGGGAACACCGAGGTGCGGATTCCGGCGGGGCACTACGTGCTGCTTGGGGACAACACGGTGGAGAGCTTGGACAGCCGGCATTTTGGGCCGGTGGCGGCGGAGCGGATTGTGGGTCGGGTGTGGCTGGTTTACTGGCCGTGGGGGACGCGACTGGGGGCCGGGCGGGAGTAACGCGTTATTCGCACAAGATTTGTTATATTCAATTCGCGTGCCCCTCAAGACCCCGCAAGCCTTGCTTGAACGGAGCTGCCCCACCTCCGCTCGAACGGGTCCTCGGCCTGAACGGGGCTTGCCGAGGTCCCAGGGGCCGCTTTTTTGGGCAGACAAAAGCGGCCGGCCTCCAGCAAACTGTCGCCCATGCGTTCCGAAGCCTTGGTCGTGGTCCCGACCTACAACGAGCGGGAGAACCTGCCCCGGCTCGTGGAGCGGCTCGGGCGGCTCGAACCTTCGGTGGACCTGTTGGTCGTGGACGACAATTCGCCGGACGGCACAGGCGAACTGGCCGACGAGCTGGCCGGCGAACGGCCATGGATGCATGTTTTGCATCGCCAGGCCAAGGATGGCTTGGGCCGGGCCTACTGCGCGGGTTTTGCCTGGGCGTTGGCACGGGACTACCGCTTCGTGCTGCAGATGGACGGCGATCTGTCGCACGACCCGGACGACATTCCCCGGTTTCTGGAGGCCGCGGCGGAGGCGGACTTGGTGCTTGGGTCGCGGTACTTGAACGGGATCCGCGTCATCAACTGGCCCCTGAGCCGTTTGATGCTGAGTTTGTGCGCGGCCAAGTACGTCCGGGTGATCACCGGCATGCCCTTCACCGATCCCACCGGGGGGTTCAAGTGTTTTCGTCGCGAGACGCTGGCCCGGATCGACCTCGAACAGGTCCGGTCGAACGGTTACAGCTTCCAGATCGAGATGACCCACAAGGTCTGGCGGACCGGAGGTCGGGTCGTCGAAATCCCCATCATCTTTACCGACCGGTTTCAGGGCAGCTCGAAAATGTCCGGGCACATCGTGCGCGAAGCCCTGTGGATGGTGTGGCGGCTTTGGGCTCAAAACGGATTCCGCCGGCGCCCCCGACCGATCGCGCCCCAAGCTGGCCGAGGCTGAACCGTCCGACTTTTAGCGAGTGCTCTTGCGGCTTGGTGAGCGGCCGGGATGGCCGTGCTGGCAGCCAGGATGGCTGCATCACAGGGTGGGCGCGCCCAAGCACGGTGACCTCAACGCTCTGTTCCCCTCCGGGAAACGGCCGGTCGGTGGGGTGCGTTTTCA
>RFJD01000088.1 GCA_003695015.1 Verrucomicrobiota bacterium
CTCTGCAGGGCGCCCGGCAGTCCCAGCCGCGCCGCCGGCAGAACCAATCCCCGCGGGCTGGCCAATCCGATCCTCGCCCGGCGCCACGCCTCGCGCACCACCGAGGCCACGTCGAAGCCAGGGCAGGCTTCGAGCGCAGGCAGCATGAACTCATGACCGGTTCGGTTGTGGATGAAATGCCACGCCAGGTCGGGGTGGGTTTCGGGCTGTTTGGCCATCGCCGCGATCCGGACGATCTCCGGCAACACCGCGCCACGCCGCGAACGAATCATCTCCACGGCCACGGGAATCGCGTCCTTTTCCCAGCCGCGGGCGCGCACGACAGTCACCAACTCCGGTGCCCGCGCCAGAGCGTCCAACAAAGCCGGCTTGTGTTCCTCACGCAGAAGCCGCCGGAGCACGTCGCGGACGAAGTAATGAAAGACGCGTTCCCGGATGGGCATGAGCCGCAACAGAACCGGCACGCCGGCCGGCCCGATGGCTTCGAGTTTCTCTTGCATCAGGTCACGGTTCGACTGCGTCAGACGGTCGGGCGCATGGCGCAGGAGCACCCGCAAGTAGGCTTCGAGGTCGGCCTCGGTCGGCTGTTCGGGCAAGCGGAGTTGGCGGATGACCTCCAGTTCATCAGCCTCGGCCGATGCGGATCCTGCATTTTCTGGATAAAGCCGCAGGACGTAGTTGGTCCGTTGGAAGTCCAACGTGACGGTCTCCAGCGGTGTGAACTCGAACACCCACAGGCGCGCCTCGCGGAGCCAATCCTCGGTCGAGACGCCGGTCAACCGGGCCCGCAGTTCGGAGTAGGGAAACTCGATGGAAAAACGCTGGCTTCCAAGCGACGGCGGCCCGGCAGAGGGCCACGGGCGCAGGGTGAAGGAGGACGACACCCCGTGGGCTTCGGCGCTTGGCTCGTGATGGAGCACGAATTGGAGTCGGCCCACCATGTCGTCTGCAAGGGAACGACCGGCGGCATCGGACACGAGCACAGGGAACTCGACCAGCCAGTCGAGCCTCAGCCGATCCGGCCTCACCGTCACCTGCCGCAAGGAGAGCCTGACGCCCTGCCTCAGCGTGAAGCTCTGGGGTTGAAGCCGGATGGGTGCTGCCGCGTGCAGACGCCATCGCACGCCGCGGACCTTGCCGCTGAACCGGCCCGGCGCCGGCTCACGCGCGTAGGCCGCAAACCACTCCGGATCCTTGGGCAAATGCAACCACGACGGCCCGTCCCGGAACTCCCAGGCGCCGAACCACAGCGTGTTGGTCGGGAACCAGCGCCGGATCAGCGCCATCGCCGCGCCCTTCTGGCCGCTTTCGGTGGGGGTCCTCGGCCACAGCTCGTGGTGTTCCCATCGCCCCACGCCGCGCGCCCCGGCCTCCAGCGTTGCCTCCAACCCGCTGGCCACGAGGACTTCGTTGGTCGCCAAACCGCTCACCCGAAACCCGCCCCAAAGCAGTTGTTGGCCCGGGCCTGAAGAGGCGGCGGCGCTGGCGTCGTCGATCACCTCGATGTTCAGCCGGGCGCCCGAGCCGGCACGCGGGGCCAGGAAATCCACCGGCCAGAAAAAGCCGAGCAACAGCGCGCCCAGCACTCCGGCCCCGAAAAGGCCGACGCCGGGCGTGCGCGGGGGAAGCATTACGCGGACAATCCACGCGCCCAGCGCACACACCCACAGCCAGGCCCATGCGACCAACACGGCGCTGGTTTCCAACGTCACCGGCCCGGGCTCGGAGGATCGGAAACGGATCCATCCCAACACGGCGCCGACCAAGGCCGCGGCCCCGAAGACGGCGCCCGCCGCCGCCAAGAAACCAAAGGTGGTTCGCACGCAGGCCGCCAGCGCAGCCACGCACCACAGGAAGGCGCCTCCGAACAACAACGCTTCCAGTCCGGCCTTCACCGCTGTGGACCAGCCGAACCCGGCGGCCACGAAACGCAGCACCGCCGCCACCACATACGGCGCCAACAGGAAGCCGACCATCCAGAGCGTCTTTGCGGCCAGCAACGACCGGCGACCGATGGGCCGGGTCATCCAAGCCGCGGTCGAGCCGGTCAGCGCGTCGCCCAGCACAACCAGCACGACCAGCCACAAAGCCAGAAGCACCTCCGCCAGAAACAACAGCGTGAGGGCGGTTTGTCGCGGTGCCGACGGCGGCAGCAACCACTCGAGCAACAGTCCCGCCGCCAGCGCTCCCCAGAACAGCCCCAGGCTCCAGCGGAAGCGGCGGATGTCCGTTCGGATCAAGTGCAGCGTCAAGTTCATGGCTCAGTGGGCGGGTTGAGGTTGCGGTTGCGATGGGGATTGGGCAGAGCGCAGCACCCAGCGCCGGCGCACCGGGTCGTAGTCGAAGTCTTCCGGCGCATGCTTCAACAGCCAGGCAACGACTTTGTCCTCCTGCCAGGAGTCGTTCGGGCCCAGGCCGGTCAGAAGGACGGTTTGCCGAAAGGCATTGATCAGTTCGTCGCCCCAGCCCGCGCGTTGAGAATCGCTCAGGCGCAACAAACGGTAGGCCTCCGCCAACGCCGGGCGCAGGCCGTGTCGCATGGCCAGCGCATGGGCGCCCAGTCGCCCGGTCGCCGTCACGACCGGCGGACGCCGTTTCCAAACGCGCTGCACCGTGGCCTCGAGTCGGGGCCCGATGCCCGGCAGGCTCTGCAGCCACTCATCGAGTTGAAGACGCCACGGTTCCCGCTCCAGTTCGGCCAGCAGGCGCGGGACGACGGCCGGTTCCTCCAGCAACAACATCGCTTGAATGGCGGTGTCCGGCAGGGATCGCGGGTCGTCCACCAGCTCGAGCAACGCGGACCGGGCTTCCGCCTCCCAGCCGCGCGCCAGAATGACTTCGGCCAGCTCGGGCGAGTCGGGCAGGGCGTCGAACACGAGGGACTTGGACTCATCGGGCAGGCCGCGGAGCAACGCCTCGATCAGCAACCGCCGCCCATGCCAGCCGACCGCCGGCAAGGCGTCGAGAAACATGGCGGCATGGCGCGGCACGTAGCGGGCCGCTTGCCGGACCAGCGGGTCGTCGGCATCGACGCGCCGGCCCCGCGCTTCGACCAGCCGCAGCAGTTCATACAAGTAACGGCCCACGACCGGACGCGACGCCTCCGGCGGCGGTGGTTCGAGCGCTTCGAGCCGGCGGCGGAATTCAGGCTCGGACATCGGCTCGGGCTGAGGCGGATGGGCAACGCTTCCCGCCAGCAACCTCTTCAGCCGCACCGGGGGCGAGGTCCAAGTCCGCCGCGCCGAGCCCAGCCAGTCCCGGCGCAACAAGACCAACCGCAACCCGGCCGGCTTCCCGGCTGGCAAGGGGTTCCCATCGGGGGTGACCGTCCGCCACCGCAACCGCACCCGATGATGCGAGAGCGCCCCCGCCGGATTCGGCCAGACGTAGCCGCCGAAGCGGCTGACGCTCGCCCAACCCCGCTCTGGATCCACGAGTAGCGCTGCGTAGTGTTTGCGCAGGAACTCGCCCCACCAACCCTCCCGCCGGGCATGAGCATCGGAGGTTGCGGCGAAGTGAATCCGCCGCAGACGCACGCGCGCTTCGATCCCGTTCCTGTCACTGACGACTTCCTCGATCGTCCAGCGCGTCACCCGGTCGGCCACCGCCGAACCCGGCTCCAAGTTCGCCTCCCCCACCTTGTGCCATTGGAAAACCGCCCCTTCGAGTTCCACTTCGAACCGGCCCTTCCCTTCCGAGGCAGCCTCCATCACTGCCAACCCGGCCCGGCCGAACGGGCACGGCTGTCCGCCCAACACCGAAAAGTCTTCATTCTGCAGGATCACCTCCTGCGGCAACCGCCCCCGCCATGCCCACAGGTCGCTGATCGAAGCGCCCTGGCCCTGGAGGTAATAAACCCGCGGCCGGTCCGGCAGGTTCATCTCGAGCGCTCGATCTCCGGTCTTCCACACCACCCGCCGCGCTTGCCACTCGATGACCCTCGCCCCGGGCAGAGGCTCGGGGAGGAAAGCGGCGGTCACCTCCACCTCCGGCTCGGGCGAGTCGTATCGGTTGAC
>RFJD01000481.1 GCA_003695015.1 Verrucomicrobiota bacterium
CGGCAACCCCGACTCCGGCCGCGGCCATCCCGCCGGCCAAGACCCACCCGGCTGGCTTCGCCCCCGAACGGCCACGGCCATCCCGGAAGCCTCTTCGCCTCATGCTGCCGTCTGCCCTCGCCCTCCGGCTGGATCGTTCCGGGCGGATGATGTGGGTGTGTCGTCAGCGAATCCGTCGATGGCTGGGCCGGCGGCGGCTGTTCCCGCCCTTGTGGCAGCGATTCCTCCTCCGATGGTGGCGTCCCTGGGTGAATGACTCACCCGCGCCTCCATCCTGGCGCAGTGCCGCCACCGACGCTTGGTGGCTTTCGCCGGCCAATCCAGCCCGCGTGGCGGAAACATCGCCGGCGGCCCAACCCTCCGGGCCCGAGACGGATCCCGCCTGCGACCCCGGCCCCAATCTGTGCGAAATCATGCGCCGCAGTTTCGACGCGGCCCACCGCCACCTCCACCATCAAGCCGCCACCTTGGGGCTCGACCCGGCCGGCTTGTCCTGCACCGCCCTCGCCCTCCTGTTGGATTGCGAAACCGGCGAACTGGTGGCCGGCCAGGTGGGCGACGGCGCGATCCTGGCCCTGAGCGCCTCCGGGGAGGTCCGGGAACTGGTTTCCCCGCCGGAAACCGGCGACGCCCAGACCACCTTCACCCTCAATGCTCCGGACTACGCCGCCACCCTTGCCGTGGCCCAAGTGCATCCCGCCAAGTGTGATCCGGTCGAAGCCTTGTTCGTGATGACCGACGGGCTGGCGGGAGACCTGCTTTACTCGGCGGAACCCGGCGCGCTCAACACCTGGGCCAGGCAGGTCCACCACAACCTCCGCCACTCTCCCACACCCGCGGCGGCCGCCGCCGGCATGCTCAACTGGCTGGCCGGTTACCACGTCCCCGGAAGCTGGGACGACCGGACCTTGGTCGTTCTCACCCTCGATCATCCCGCCCATGCGCACCGTCCGACTCGCTGAAACCCGGCGCGATCTGCCCGAGACCCTCGAGATCCCGGACCAACCAGCCCACCGCGGCGGCGAAGGGGATGTGTTCTTCACCACCGACGACCGGTACGTGGTGAAGCTCTATCACCGCCCGCCTTCCGACAAGATCCGCTTGCTCGAGCATGTCCTGAACCTGGGCCGTTCCCTCGGGCCGGATGAACGTTTCCTGGCTTGGCCGCGGGGCATCGTCGTGGCCGTGGACGACAAACCCAAAATCGGCGTGGTCACCGCCCGGCTCCCCGATCGCTGCCAGCCCCTTCAACGACTGGCCTACAGCCCGTGCGAAGCCTTGGAACAATTCCGGCAGGGCCGCACTTGGCTCGATTTCCTGAAGCTGGCTCGCGCCGCCGCGGCCGCCGTTCGCGCCCTCCACGGCAAAGGCATGGTACACGCGGACCTCCACCTGAAGAACTTCCTCGCCGATCCGCAAACCTCCTCCGTGACCCTCATCGACTTGGACGGCTTGGTCGTCCGCGGATTCCTTCCGCCTCAGGTCAAGGGCGCCCCGGGGTTCATGGCCCCTGAAATCCTCACCCATGACAAGACCCCGGACGAATGGAGCGACCGTCACAGCGCGGCCGTGCTGATTCTCTGGATCCTGCTGTTCCGGAATGTCATGCAGTCCCGCCAGTGTTACGACCCCGACGATCCGGCCCGGGACGACCTGCTGGGCTACGGCCGCGAAGCCTGTTTCAGCGAACACCCCACCGACCACCGCAACCGCGTGCCCGGCACCGGCGAGCCCCTTTTCCGGAACGGCACCCTCTCCTACCGCATGCTCTCGCCCAAGCTGCAACGGTTGACCGAGCGGGCGTTCATCGACGGTTTGCACCATGCCGACCGCCGGCCCCAAGTGGTGGAGTGGGAACGGGCCCTGGCCGAGGCCTACGATCTGCTGGTGGTCTGCCCCGGCTGCCGTCAATCGCACCTCCACCCCTACTGGCTGCCGCCCGCCGCCCGTCGTTGCCCCTTCTGCGGCCAACCCGGTCCCATGCCGCCCCCGGCGGTGTTGGAGCTGTTCGAACCCCGCGCCCGGGGATGCTACGTACCGCTGCGTCACTTGGTGCTGAGCCACAAACTACCGTTGTTCGCCGACATCCGCCAGCCCCGCACCCTGCCGCCTTTCACCCGGCAGGGAACACCCGTGATCGGGCTGAACCGGTGGGACGCCCAACATCGCTGCTTCCGCCTTGAAAACCACAGCGACCAACCTTGGGAAGTGATTCGGGGCGAGGGCGGAACCGTGCCCCCCGGAAAGTCCGTGCTCCTTCGGCCGAACCTGTGGCTTTCGCTGGGGCGGGACTGCCGCATTCTGCGCGTCTGCGATCCCCTCCAGCCCGCAACCACCCGCCGCACCGAGACGACCTGAGCATCGCCGACCGGAATGTCCGGCCCCGGCTGCCGGGGTAAATCGGGCCTCACCGACGGCGGCCCCATCCGATCACCTCCGCCGCCAAGCCACGCTGCCGCAAGGCCATGCCGAGCGAACCGCCCAGCAGCCCCACCCCGAAGATGCTGACCTTGCCGAAGCGCACCGGCCGGATTCTCAAAGCCGC
>RFJD01000482.1 GCA_003695015.1 Verrucomicrobiota bacterium
TGCGCCGACTGGGTGGTGGACCTCGGGCCGGAGGCGGGCGAAGGCGGCGGGCGTTTGGTGGCGGCGGGGCCGCCCGAGGCCATCGCCGCCTGTCCCGAAAGCCACACCGGCCGCGCCCTCCGCACGGTGGGCATCCGCCCGGCCTGAACCGCGCCCCGAGGCCCGGTCCACCGAACCGGCCCACCCCCGCTCCACCCGCCGCCCGATGGCCGCCCCGCGCGTTGCATTTGAAGTGGTTTTGACGGCCGGCGCCTTCTACACTGGGCGCATGCCTGAGAAGAGTCTGGCGCAGGTGCCGCGGCATCTCCGGGAGCAGTACGAAAAGGGCAAGGCCGCCTTCGAGCGTAACAACCTGGATTACGCCATCACGATCCTGACCGCCGTGCTCGAACAGGAACCGGCCTTCTACGAGTGCCGGGAAGCCCTTCGTGCCACGCAGTTCAAACGCGCCCAGGGCCGCGGCGGAACCGGTTTCCTGAAGAAATTCCTGAGCAAGTCCGCCCTGCCGAAGGCCATGGCCGTCCTGCGCCGGGATCCCTTGGAGGCCATCCGGCTTTGCGAGCAGACGCTCAACGGCGATCCCAACAGCCTCGCCGCCCACAAGGTCCTGGCCGAGGCCGCCCTGGCGGCCGACCTGCCGCGGACCGCGGTCCTTTCGCTGGAAATCGCCCACCGCCAGGCGCCGGACGATCGGGACGTCACCCTCAAGCTCGCCAAGGCGCTCGCCAGCCTGGGCCAGTGGGATCGGGCCGAGAAACTGGTCAACGAACTGGTCCAAGCCCACCCCGACGACCCGGATTTGCTCGAGGAGGCAAAGAACATTTCCGCGCAGCGCACGCTCAAGGAGGCCGGCTACGAGAAACTGGCCGACGGCCAGGGCTCCTACCGCGACGTGCTCAAGGACAAAGAGGAAGCCGTGGCGCTCGAGCAGGAGGACCGCATCCAGCGGGGCGACGAGGCGCGGCAGCGGTTGCTGGAGCGTTACCTCAAGGAACTCGAAGCCGAGCCGCACAACCAGCGCCTGCTCCGGCAGATCGCCGAGATCTACGTCGAGCGAAAGGAGTTCGACCGCGCCCTCGAGTACTACGAACGGCTCCGCGGCACCGAGGCCGTGGACCCGTCGCTCGAGCGGGCGATCGCCGACCTTTGCGCCAAACGCTACGACCACGCGCTGGAGCAGCTCGATCCCGACGCCCCGGACTACGAGGAGAAAGCGGCGGCCATCCGCCGGGAAAAACAGGAGTTCCTCATCGCCGACGCCGCGCGGCGGGTGGAGCGTTTCCCCACCGACCTGCAACTGCGGTACGAGCTGGGGGTGTTGTTGTTCGAAGCCGGCCGCATCCAGGAGGCCATCGCCCAGTTCCAGAAATCGCAGAGCCATCCCCACCGCCGCATCTCCTCGCTTTTCTACCTGGGCCGTTGCTTCCTCCAACGCGGCATGGCCGATCTGGCGGTCCGCACCTTCCAGAATGCCCTCAAGGAAAAGCAGGTCATGGACGAGGAAAAGAAGGACCTCATCTACCACCTGGGCCTGGCGTTGGAGCAATTGAACCGCCCCGAGGAGGCCATCGAGCAGTTCAAAACCATCTTCGAGGTGGACATCGGTTTTCGGGACGTGGCCCAGCGGGTGGACGCCTATTACGCGCGGCGTTCCGGGGAAAACCCGCCGGCGGGTTGAACCGCCCCACGGCGGGACGGGGCGCCGTCGGTGGCGGGGCCGGCGGAACGGCCGCCGACCCGCTCAAACCAGCCAGGCCCGGTGGTTCGAGCGGAGCCGGGCCAGGCTCACCGGGCCGTCGGTCTGGCGATCGGCCTCCAGTTCGTCCACCAACTCCCAGCATTCGCCGCCGTCGGGCAGCGGACGCACGCGCCGGAGGTGGAGCCAGGGGGCGGCGTCGGCCACCTGCCGGGCAAGGGCGGGGGCGGCGAGCACCCAGCCGCCGGTGTCCGGATCGCGCCGGACGTCCCACGTGTTGAGGCGGGGGACGAAATCGGTGGGCAGGTCCAGACGCCGGAGGTAGGCCAGGGAGTGGTTTTCCCGGGCGATGAACTCGATGGCCTCCGCCGGGGCCGGGTTGCCGATCCACTGGATCAGCTCCGCCATGTCCGCCACCCGCAGGCTGCGGAGGATGGTGGCGCGGGTGATGGGTTCGGCCAGCCAGCCGAGCGGGTCGGGGAGCTGTTCGCGGATGAAGGTCCGGCCCGTTTCGCGCAACAGTTCGCCCCTTTCGGCCTCGGACATCGATTCCCACTCGGGCACGCGTTCGGCCAGGTAGGCTTTGAGCAGGTGCCAGAACTCCGGGAACAGCAGCCGGCATTCCTTGAGCTGGGTCTCGATCAAGGGCAACTCGGCGCGGAGGTGGGGGAAGGACTTCCAGATGTCGCGGATCTGGGAATCCTGAAAGCGGTACATCGAAGGCTCCTCGAGCATTTCCCGGGCGGTGGCGGGGTCGATGCGCAGGCGGGATTCGCCGGTGGCCAGCTCGAACAGCGCCACCCCGGCGGAGAAGACATCGGAGGCCACGGTCAGCGGACGTTGGGCCAGGAGGTTCGAGGCGTCGATGAGCACCTCGGCGTGGTCGGGCGTGGCGGTGTAGGCGAAGCTGGCCAGGTCCTGCCGGTGCCGGGGCATGAAGAAGGCCCCCAGATCGACCAGCTTGATGGCGCCGTCCGGCTGGCGGATGACGTTGTCCGGCTTGAAATCCACGATGATGACGCCGTGTTGGTGGAAGAGGTGGACCAGGCTGAAGGTGTCCAGGATGGCGCGGAACAGGTCGTCCACCCGGCCCGGTTCATAGCCGGCCTCGGCGAGGTCGGCCGCCCAATGGCGGAGGTTGTCGCCGCTGAGGTATTCCATGGCGATGAAGGCCAGCTTGCGGTCGAAATCGCACTCGGCCCCGAACCAGCCCGGCACGTGCGGTCGCAGCGCCTCGATCTCCCGGATGTCGGCAAAAGTGGCCGCCTCCGCCTGGTAGTTGGTGTACGGGCCGTAGCTGACCTCGTCCGGCCGGCCGCAGTCCAGGTCGAACACCTTCACCACGATGCCCGTGTGGTCGGTGAGGTAGAGCGCGGTCTCGGGGTTGCGGGCGATGGCCTGCAGGAGGGTGACCCGCCCGACTCCGGGGAGTTGCACCTCCAACCCGGCATGTTTGCCGGCCTCTGCTGGGGTGGTTTGCATGGCAGCGCCGTTGGGTCGTCACCCTTCGCAGCCGGGCGGCCCCGACGACCCGAAATGCCCTTTGCCGCGCAGGTTGACGGATGTGCCCGCATCCTCACCGGATTCCCCGGCGATGACAACCCCTCAGGTGGCCGGGAGCCCCAGACTGGCGGGCCGGCGTCGGGCCGGTTGCCCGGATGGCGGGAAGGCGATGGGACGGAGCCACGCGGGCCGGCGCCGGGCGATGGACCGGGAGAACGACGGTTTCGGCGGAAAGGACCGGCAGACGTTGCCCGGCAGGCGTCCGCCAACCTGTGACGGGCTGTGAATAAGTCATGCTGATGGCGGCCGGGTTGCCGCTTCGCCGCCTTCGGGCCGGTTCCTAGCTTGGCCCCGGCTCCCCGCCGGCATGGGGCCGGCCCAAGGGTGGCCCTGAGGATCCAACGATGAACCAGCCTGACCATCCCAATGAACCCGGCCGCGAAGCGGCCCCGGATGCCAAACCCAACCCCGACGCCTCCCTGCTCGCCAAATTGGGCGTGATCGCGGTGGTGAGCGTGGTTCTTCTCGGCGGCCTGATGGCCGTGCGGTCGGTTCTCCTCCGCCGGTGGGAACTGCGCAACGAAGCCATCGCGAACATCACCTCGACGTGGGGCAAGGACCAATCGATCGTGGGCCCGGTCCTGGTCCTCCCGGTGCGGGTGCCGCGGGGGCCTCTGGCGTTGGGCAGGGCGTCGTCTGTGCGTCGCGCCTTCTTTCTGCCCGCCTACCTGACCATCACCGGCGACGTGAAGACCACCCAGCTCCACCGCGGCATTTTCCGGGCGGTGGTGTATCGGGCGGCCATCGAGTTTCGGGGCGAGTTCGCGCCGCCGGACTTGGCGTCCCTCCA
>RFJD01000483.1 GCA_003695015.1 Verrucomicrobiota bacterium
GCGCGAGAACTGGCGGCCGGGCGAAGCCGCCGCCCAAGAGCGGCTGGAGCGCTTTCTGGGCACGGCCTTCGATCGGTACGGCGACCACCGGGATCGTCCCGACTTGGCCGGGACTTCACGGCTTTCGCCCCACCTCCACTTTGGCGAAATCAGCCCCCGACAAGTGTGGCAGGCCGTGCGCGAACGCGCCTCCCGCTTGGATTGGCCCGGGCAGCGCTGGCGGCAATCGCCCTTCCTGACCGAGATCGGATGGCGGGAGTTCGCCCACCACCTCCTGTGGCATTTCCCGCAGACGCCGGAGGAACCGCTGCGATCGGAGTTCGCCCGTTTCGGGTGGCGGCGGGACCCGGCTCGGCAAGAGGCATGGCAGCGCGGCCGCACGGGATACCCGATCGTGGACGCCGCAATGCGCGAGCTCTGGCACACCGGCTGGATGCACAACCGGGTGCGGATGATCGTGGCCTCCTTCCTGGTGAAGGACTTGTTGATCGACTGGCGGGAAGGCGCCCGCTGGTTCTGGGACACGCTGGTGGACGCGGACCTAGCCAACAACACCCTGGGCTGGCAGTGGACGGCCGGTTGCGGGGCGGACGCGGCCCCGTTTTTCCGCATCTTCAATCCCGTCAGCCAGGGACGGAAGTTCGATCCGGAGGGTGCCTACGTCCGGCGTTGGTGTCCGGAGTTGGCCGGGCTCCCGGCGCGCTGGATTCACGAGCCCCACCGCGCCCCTTCGGAGGTGCTGAAGGCCGCCGGGGTCAGACTGGACGCCACCTATCCGCGGCCGGTGGTGGAACACGCCATCGCCCGGGAAGTGGCCCTCGCCAAGTGGCGATCACTTCGTGGCCGGTGAACCCCGGCGCCGGCGGCCTCCCGCCAGGCTCCCGAATGCGCCACCCGACAGCGTCAACCCGCGCCGGAGCCGCTCTTCAGGTCTCGCGATCGGTCGGCGACCGCCCCCGCAGGATGGCAAACGCGTGGCGGACCGACGGAAACGCAATGTCGTCCGGGTTGACAGCTTCCTCCGGCAGCCATTCCCAACCGGCCACCTCGCTGGCTTGGGCGCGGATGGCGGCCTCCGCCGCGACCCGCACCTCGAAGAACAGATCGCACACCGGGTAACGCACCCCGGCGAACTCGTAGGGGTTGGGCGCGGAACAGACGAACCGCCACGAGAGCGGTTCGAGGCCGGTTTCCTCGCGGAGTTCGCGGACCAGGGCTTCCTCGGCCGTTTCCCACAGGTCCAGGAATCCGCCGGCCAAGCCCAGCTTGCCCCGCCCTGGTTCCTTCGCGCGCCGGAGCCAGAGGAGTCGGCCGTCCGGACGGCGCACGAACGCGCCCACCGCCACGGCAGGGTTCAGGAAAAGCGTCAGCCCGCAGGCCGCGCAACGGACGGGCCGGTTTGGCGGCGGCGGGGAAACGGCCGCCCCACATCGGGGGCAGTGCCGGAACAATTCGCAGGGCAGGCTCACCCGTTCAGCAGGCGCAGAAGCGTTCGAAGGCGCCCCCCAGCAATTCGTGGACGTCGCGCTCGATCTCGGTGGCCGTGGGCTCCCAGCCGCTGGCCACCAGATCGGCGTACTTGTCGTAAAGCACCTTGATGAGCACCTGGCGGGTGTGATCCCACTTGTAGATGATCTGGTCCAGCACCCGGGCATCGGAGTGCTGCGCCGTGAAGCTCAATCCCAGCAACTCGATCCGCATGCGGGTGATGTCCTCGATCAGATGCGGGATGTTGGTGAACCACCAGCAGCCAAAGGGATGGAGGTTCCGGAACTTCCGGGCCAGGACGGCCAGCTCGTGCTGGTTTTCCCGGGACAACACCGTGACCAGGAACTTGTTCTCCGGAAAGGCGGCGCAAAGGTTCTGCAAGGATTGGAGGTCGCTCCGGCCGACGCCGTCGCCGGCCAATCGGAGGCGCGGGTTGACGGCCCGCTTGACCCCGAGCATCAGGGCGAACGGCAGGCCGTGATCGCGGCAGTGCGGCAAAACCGCCCCCTCGATCAACTCGGCCGCTTCCGTGTGGGCCGGGTATCGGAAATCCGGCGGCAGGGACACCATGAGGTAACGGGCGTTCATCCGGGTGGTCCAGTCGCGAAGGAAACGCCGGACCTCGCTCAAGGTGGGCGCGGAGATGCCCTCGCCGACGTTGTAGCCCCAGTCGATCAGGCGCAGGGCGGTCTTGGGCCAGTCGGTCAACAGCGGATCGATGCGCAGGGCGGTCCGGAACCGTTCGTCGGGCTCGAAACCGGCCTCCCAGATGGGGCGTTCCTCCTCATCGAAGGGCGAGTTGGTCATGTAGAGGGTGCGGACACCGGCCAGCTCCATGCAATGGTCCACGTAAGCGCCGGGGGACCATTGGTTGAACCAGTCGCGCAGGGCCGGCAGGTCGCGTTCCTTGGCGTCGAGCCCGAGCCGGTGCAGGACCGTCAGGACGCCCCGACAGGCCTCGGAGATCGGGGAGCGTTCCTGAAACAGCTCCTTCCAGATGATCTCGGCCTGCTCGGACTTCGAGAGTTGCCAGAACCGGTCGTAGGGGATGGTGGCGCACCGCAGGCCCTCGGCCACCAGATAGTGGTACACCAGCAGCTCGTCGATGCCCCACAAAAGCAGGTTGCCGAACGCCGGGGCATAGAGATGGGTGTGGATGTCGATGACCGGGGTGTTCTTGACCACCCGCTCGATCAGCGAATGCAACGCCGCTTGCCGGAAGCCCGTGTTTGGCATGGCCCCATGATAACGGGCCGGACCGGCCGGGGCGACGATTTTTCGCCGGCGGCGGGACGGCGTTTCCGGCTGGCCCTCCGGCGGCCTTGGCGGTTAACTGGCCGGCGGTTCGCCGAGACGAGGTTCCATGAACGAAACGACACGCTACCTGCGATCGGTCCCGTCCACCGAGGATCCCGAAATCGGCCGGCTGGTGGACTGCCTCATCCGGGACGCCGTCGCCGCCGATGCCAGCGACATCCACATCGAGCCGTGGGAAAGCACCGTGGCGGTGCGCCTGCGCTTGGGCGGGGTGTTGCAGGAACTGGTCCACCTGCCCCTGGACCTGCTGGACAAGATCGCCGGTCGCTTCAAGGTCATGGCCAACCTCGTCTCCTACCAGACGGACCTCCCCCAGGAAGGCCATGCCACCACACCCGAGGACATCGGCGTCGAACTGCGCGTGTCGGTCTTCCCCACCGTGCGCGGGGAGAAGATCGTGGTTCGCATCTTCGATCCCCGGAACCGCAGCTTCGACCTCGCGGGACTGGGCTTCGAGGAGCGCACCCTCGAGACGCTTTACCGGCTGTTGGCGCGACCCAACGGGCTGTTGCTGCTCACCGGGCCCACCGGTTCGGGCAAAACCACCGCGATCTACGCGGCCCTGACC
>RFJD01000484.1 GCA_003695015.1 Verrucomicrobiota bacterium
AGGCCGTCGCCCTTGCCCTTGTCCACCACCTTGGTGTCGCCGGTGACGATGGCCACGCCGGATTCCCGGGCGGCGGCGGCCATGGATTGCACCACCCGCCAGAGGGTTTCCATCGGCAGCCCTTCCTCGAGGATGAAACCGGCGCTGAGCCAGCGCGGACGGGCGCCGCACATGGCCAGGTCGTTGACCGTGCCGTGAACGGCCAGTCGGCCGATGTCCCCGCCGGGAAAGAACAGCGGCCGGACCACGTGGCTGTCGGTGGTAAAGGCGATCCGGCCCGCCGGAACCGTCAGAGCCGCGCCGTCGTGGGCTGCTGCGAGCGCCGGATCGGCAAAGGCCGCACGGAAGAGCCGGTCGATCAACTGCTGCATCAGCCGGCCGCCTCCGCCGTGGGCCATCACCACGTGCGGGTACTGCGTCAGGGGGATCGGACAGGAGAGTTCGAAGGCGTCGCTCATCTCAGGAAGCGGCGGAGATCGAGGATGCGGTTTCGCGGCGATAGCGATAGTAGGCGGCGCAGGCCCCCTCGCTGGAGACCATGGTCGCGCCCAAGGGACGTTCCGGCGTGCAACGGGTTCCGAAAGCCGGACACTCCGGCGGCTTTTTCCGGCCCTGCAAGACCAGGCCGCTGATGCATTCAGCCGGTTCCTCCGCCGTCTGTTCCGCCACGCCGAACCGCCGCGCGGCGTCGAACGCGGCGTACTCCGGCGCCAGACCCCATCCGCTCCGCGGGATCAGCCCGATGCCCCGCCATTTGCGGTCCACCACGGTGAAGACCCGGCCGGCCATCCGCCGCGCCGCCGGGTTGCCCTCTGCACGCACCGAGCGCCCGTAAGCGTTTTCCACGCGCGCCTCGCCGCGTTCGAGCTGCCGCAGGCAGAGCAGCAGGCCCTGCAGCACGTCCAACGGCTCGAACCCGGTCACCACGATCGGCACCCGGTACTTGCTGGCCAGCGGTTCGTAATCCTGGAAGCCCATCACCGTGCAGACGTGTCCGGCCGCCAGGAAACCCTGCACTTGGTTGCCCGGCGAGCCGAGGATGGCCTCCATGGCCGGCGGCACCAGGACGTGCGACACCAGCACCGAGAAGTTCTTCAATCCCTCCACCCGCGCCTGATGCACGGCCATGGCGTTCGCCGGCGCGGTCGTCTCGAAACCGACGGCGAAAAACACCACCTCCCGCCCGGGGTTCTCGCGGGCCAGTCGAAGCGCGTCCAGCGGCGAGTACACGATCCGCACGTCGCCGCCCCGGGCCTTGACCGACAGCAAGTCTTCCCGGCTGCCGGGCACCCGCAACATGTCGCCGAAGGAGCAGAAAATCACTCCCGGCCGGGCGGCGATGGCCAGGGCTTGGTCGATGATCTCCAACGGCGTCACGCAAACCGGGCACCCGGGTCCGTGAACCAGCCGCACCTTCTCCGGCAGCAACTGATCCAGCCCGAATTTCAGGATCGAATGGGTCTGCCCCCCGCAGATCTCCATCACCGTCCACGGCCGGGTCACCTCCCGGGCGATGGCGGCGGCGGCTTCGCGGGCCAGACCCCCGTCCCGAAACTCGTCCACGTACTTCATCGGGCCGCCAACCTGACCAACCCGCCCGCCACCGTCAAGAACCGCGGCCGCCCATCCGTTTCTCCCGACCGGGCTTGCTGACACGCCGCCGCCCACTTATCGTCGGCGCCATGAGAAACGTCCCTGAAGCATCGCTGTCCCGCCGCCGGTTCTTCTCTTCGCTTGCTGTTGCCGCCGGCGCCGTCACCTCCCTTCCCGCCACCGCCGCCGAACCGGTCGTCCGTCGCGGCCGGCTCAAGCAGGGCGTCTGCCGCGGCGTGTTCCGCGGACTCAAGCTGAGCCTCGAAGACATGTGTCGCGAAGCCGCCCGTCTGGGCGCCAAGGGCATGGACTTGGTGGGGCCGGACGCCTTTCCGGTCCTCAAGAAGTACGGTCTGGTTCCGAGCATGGTGCCGGGCGGCAGCGGCATTCGGGCCGGCATCAACGACAAGGCCAACCACGCCGCCATCGAGCCCCGCTTGCGCGAGGCCATCAAGGCCGCCGCGGCCGCCGGCGCCCCCAACGTCATCGTCCTGGCCGGCGGACGCCGCCCCGATCTGACCGACGAGCAGGGCTTGGAGAACAGCGTCCTGTTCCTCAACCGCATCAAACCCATGGCCGAGGATCTCGGGGTCACGCTCTGTCTCGAACTGCTCAACAGCAAGGTCAACCACCCGGGCTACATGGCCGATCACACCGCCTGGGGCGTCGAGCTGTGCAAACGCGTCAATTCCCCCCGTGTCAAGCTCCTCTACGACATCTACCACATGCAGATCATGGAAGGGGACATCATCCGCACCATCCGGGAGAACATCCGCTACATCGGGCATTTCCACACGGCCGGCAATCCCGGCCGCCACGAGTTCGACGAAACCCAGGAGCTGAACTACGTCGCGATCTGCCGTGCCATTGCCGATCTGGGCTTCGACGGCTTCCTTTCCCACGAATACACCCCCACCCGCGATCCGTTGGGGACCCTCGACCGCATGATGCGGATCTGCGACGTCTGAAAAAAAAACGGCCATGGCCGGGGGCGCCGGGCCCCACAGTTCCGCCTTGCGCCGGCGGTGAAGCAAGCCGGTGGCCGATGGCTGGCGGCGGTGTCCGGCCCGTCAAACTTCTCTCCCTTCGGACCGCCGATGGAATCGCTTGGCCCGGCGGGGCTTGCGGATTGACCCCACCGGCCCCTGCGGCTTGAGCCAGAGCATGACGGCATCCCGTCATGGCTCGCCTGCCGGGACTTGATCGGCTTCGCTGCCAAAGGGGCAGGCCGTGAACGGCGGGGGTGGGGCTCTCCTTTCCCTTCAAGAATTAGCATCACGCGGAACATGACAAGAAAAGCTAAGCCCTTGGCAACTTATGGATAGAACGTCTTGTATCTCCTTTGCTAAGGGTTACACAGAAGATCCAGCCACTCCCGTTGATGCGAGGCCGCACGACGGCAACCCAAGTCTAACCGGGTCGGCTTATGAACCTGTTCGTCCTGCTCAAACCGACGCCCGACACCGTCGAGGAGCTGGTGGTGGCCGAGGACGGCCGCTCGCTCGACGTCGA
>RFJD01000485.1 GCA_003695015.1 Verrucomicrobiota bacterium
CCCACGTACGCTTGCACTTGGTACGCCTCCCCTGCCAGCGGCGTGGTGCAGTCGGTGTCGTACACCGGCGCTCGAAGGCCATCCACGGGTACGTAGTTGGTCAGGTACACGAAACCTTGACCCCCGGCTTGGTGGATCAGCAGCATCGCCAACAGCGTGCGCGTCCATGTTCTCATACGCCGCCTCCGTTCCTGAAGTTCGGAGCCGGTCTCCAAGGGACCGCCACGGGTAACCACCGTCTCGGAAAACGGCCCGATGAAATGCGGCCCGCGTTGCAGATCCGGCTTTCCCGGTACGGTAGCTTAATCGGTTCTCCGGCCGGGAAAAGCTCCTGGTTCTCATCTCATTCCGTCCCTCCCAACGCCTGACGATGTTCCCAGGCGCCGGCGCCCGGCCCGAGGGTGCCGGCAAGCGGTTTGCCGGGTGGGGTGTGCCATCCAGTCCGGGCAGGAGGACAAGGCTCATGGACCCGCAAGAGGCCGCTCAGGGTGAACATGGATGCCGGGGGCCCGGGCGGCGCCCAGCAATCGGAGTGCGTGGGGAATCACCCGCACCCGAAAAGTGTCCTGGAAAGACAGCGTCTCGCCATCGACGACCACAAAACCGGCGCCGGAGGTCCTCACCCGGATTTCACGGGTGCGCACCCGACGCACGCGCGGCGAGCGGAGGTGACCGCCGCTCCGGAGCAGGAGGAACAGGCGCAGAAGCGTCCGGCGGGGCAACGGCCCCACGAAAAGCAGATCGAGCAAGCCGTCGTCCAACCGGGCCCCGGGGGCCACCTGCAGCCCGCGGCCGGAATGGATGCTGTTGCAGGCAACCACCAGCGCGAAGGGACCGGCGGCGGTTCCGGCGGTTCCGTCGTTCCCGTCCCAGCGGAGCTGGCCCGGCCAGACCGGCCGGCGCCCGATCAGTCCCAACCCGGCCAGGTCATAGCGCCAGCGGCCCGCCCGGCGGAGCCGTTCAGCCAGCCGGTTGCCCTCCGCCCACATTCCCCAACCGACCACGGTGACCGCGTGGCGGCGCCAGCGGCCGGCATCGTCTCCCCGGACGGGCAACGGATCGGCCCCGGGCAGGCAGGATGCCTGCGCCACAGCGGGCCGGCCGCCGGCCTCGATTTCCAGCACGTCCAACGGGACGGGGTTGGGCGCGAGGAGCTGCCGGGCCGCCATCGCGCTGTCGGTCAACCGCAGATCCCGGGCCAGAGAATTGCCGGTGCCGGCGGGAAGGACTCCCAGGGCGGGTCGGTGTTGCGGGGGCAGGCTCATGAGCCCGTTGACGGTCGCGTGCAGCGTGCCGTCCCCGCCCACCGCCACGACGGCGTCCCACCCTTGGTCCGGCGCCCGGGCAGCGACGCGTTCCGCCTCCTCCGGCGTCGCGGTTTCCCGGATGGCCGCCGTGGCGCCGGCCTGTTGGAGAGACACGCAGGCGGCGCGCGCCAGTCTGGCGCCCGCGCCGCTTCCCGCCGTCGGATTGACGAGGAACAGAACTCGCCGGGGTCGAACCATTCGTCATGCGCCGCGAGCGGAATGCCCGGCCGGTTTCCCGGGCTGAAGGGCCCGTGCGACCGGTCATTTCGCTTTCCATCGTGCCCGGGACCGGCCAACTCTTGTTCCGGCCCGGTCGCCCGCCGCCGCGCTGAATGATCGCCGCGCCGCCGGGCGTCCAAAGGGATCGACCGCCCGCGCCCGGAGCATGGACGAGGGGCGGGGTCCACCAGCGACGACGATGCGCATCACGGATGTTTTGGTCCAGCGGGGATTGGTCACCCGCGACCAGCTCGAGGAGGCGGTGCGGCTGCAACGCCGGGAGGGGTTGCGGCTGGACGAAGCCTTGCTGCGCCTCGGGCTGCTGGAGGAGCGGCAGTTGCTCGAAGTACTCAGCGAACACCTCGGGCTGAAGGTGGTGGACCTCCGCGAGGCGCAGATCGATCCGGACGTGCTCCGGGCCGTCCCCGCCAAGCTCGTCCATCGCAAGCGCCTGTTGCCCCTCCGCCGCAACAACGGCGTGCTCGAGGTCGCCACCGCCGACGCCTTCGACATGAGCGTGTTCGACGACCTGCGGCTGCTGACGGGCCAGAACGTCCGGCCGGTCCTGGCCGAGCGGGAGGAGATCGAGAAGCTCATCAAGACCTACTATGGCGTGGGGGGCGACACCATCGAGGAGATGGTCGGGGCGGAGGGACCGGAACGCCTCGAGGCGGCCGGCAGCGAGGACCTGCTGGAAATGGCCCAGGAGGCCAGCGTCATCAAGCTGGTCAACGAGATCATCATCGAGGCGGTCAACGAACGGGCCAGCGACATCCACATCGAGCCCTACGAGAACGAGCTGTCCATCCGCTACCGGATCGACGGCGTGTTGCAGCCGGCCTCCCTGCCCCCGCAGATCCACCGTTTCCAGGCCGCCATCATCAGCCGCATCAAGATCCTGGCGAATCTGAACATCGCCGAACGCCGCGTCCCCCAGGACGGCCGCATCGAGTTCAACGTCGGTGGCCGCCAGATCGACGTCCGCGTCAGCGTCATCCCGATGCTCTTCGGCGAGGGGGTGGTGATGCGGCTGCTGGACAAGGCGAACGTGCTGTTCACCCTGCCCCAACTGGGCATGGACGAGGAGACCTTCGCCAACTTCAACCAACTCATCCAACGGCCCCACGGCATCATCCTGGTCACCGGCCCCACCGGCAGCGGCAAGACCACCACCCTTTACGCCGCCCTCAACGCCATCGTCGGCCCCGGCATCAAGGTCCTCACCGTCGAGGACCCGGTCGAATACCACCTCAAGGGGGTCAACCAAATCCCGGTGCGCAGCGAGGTCGGCATGACCTTCGAACGCGGTTTGCGGGCCATTTTGCGGCACGACCCGGACGTGGTGATGATCGGCGAGATCCGCGACCTGGAGACGGCGCGGGCGGCCACGCAAGCGGCCCTCACCGG
>RFJD01000089.1 GCA_003695015.1 Verrucomicrobiota bacterium
CCCCCAAGCGCGCCCCCCCCGGCCACCGCGCCTGGCCCGGACACGTCCTTCGGTTCGCGGTCCAAGCCCGCCGCCAACCGCCTCCCGGAGGCGGGAACCGCTGGCTCTCGATCCTGCACGGCCGCCCCCCGGGAGAGTAGGCCCGCTCACATCATGTAGTGATGTCCAGGTCCTTGATTCGCCGAAAGTCTCCAACGATTCAGCAGACGCGGACATCCTGTGCGGGCACTGTTGCCGGGCGGACCGAGAGCGCAAGAGGCGGGAGCGATCGCGCCGGCTGCCAACGGGCCAAAGGACAATTTCTGCATAATCTCCTGTCAATAAACGGCAAAGTCCACATTAGATCGATAAGGTTTTCTTCCATGAGTCAGCACTTATCCTAAAAACTTCGTCATTTAGTCTTCCTATTGTTGACACTCCGCTAGCCTTTGCTAGTTCTTACGTCGAAAGTTGTGATCGCTAAATCTACAGACCAAAACATCCTTAGCCCGGCCAAAACCGACGCTGAAGTGGTCTGGACCAAGGCCGGGTGTGGGACTCTCTCCGACCGGCCCCCCTGCCCGGACCAAGCAGCCGGCGGCGATCACCAAGCCTCTTCACCGCAGTTCTTCATGGTTGGTTTGAGCCATCGGACGGCGCCCGTGGAAGTGCGCGAGCGGGTGTCCGTCCCGATGGCGGAGCTGGTCCCCCAGGCCCGCCGCCTCTTGGAGGCGCACGGGTTGCTCGAAGTCGTTCTGCTCTCGACCTGCAACCGCTTCGAAATCTACGCCGTGGCTCCCGCCGGACAGGAACCCGGCCCCGGTCTGTTGGGGTTCTTCGGTCTGAACGCGGAGGAGATCGAGAACTTCGGGCAGTTCCTCACCGGTGAGCGGGCCATGGAACACCTCTTCGGGGTCACCGCGGGGCTGGACTCCATGGTCTTGGGGGAGACCGAGATCAGCGGGCAGGTCAAACAGGCTTACCTGACCGCCCAGGCAGCCGGCCTGACCGGACGCATCACCAACCCCGTTTTCCAACTGGCCCTGCGGACCGCCAAGGCAATCCGCACCCACACTCCCGTCGGCCGGGGCGCCACTTCCGTCGGCAGCGTGGCGGTGGAACTGGCGGACAAGATCTTCGATGGCGGGCTGGCTGCCGCGGATGTGCTCATCCTGGGGGCCGGGCAGATGGGCGAGACTTGCGTGCGCCACCTCAAGAAGCACGGAGCCCGGCGCATCACGGTTTGCAACCGCTCCGCCGACAAAGCCATCCGACTGGCGGCGGAAGTCGGCGGGCAGCCGGTCCCGTGGTCCGAACGATGGGACGCCATCGCCAGCCATGACATCATCGTGGGCGCCGCGGCGGCGGACGGATATCTGATCGAGGCGCCGGCGTTCGCCGCCCGCCGGGGCAAACGTGCCGGCCGGCCCTGTTTTCTCATCGACATTGCCGTGCCCCGGATCTTCGCCCCCCGTTTGGTCGAGCTGGAGGGCGTGTTTCTTTACGACATCGACGACCTGAGGCGGGTGGTGGAGGAGCACAAGGACCAGCGGCGGCAGGCCCTGCCCCAAGCCCGGGCCCTCATTGCCGAAGCCGTCGCCGAGGGACGGCGTCGGCTGGCCCCGCGGCCGCGCGGCGCGGCCCGGCCCGCCCTCCGCCCCCGACCCATGACCGATGATTTCGACGGCGGCCGTCGCGGGTGGCGACCGTCGTCGGTGACCCTCAGGACCCTCCCGGCCGGGGTGTCCTGAAGTTGACACCGTTCACCCGCAATCGAGCAAACGTCAGTACAAACCACCAACAACGAGACAAACCCAACAGCAGGAAAAACAGGAACGCCTATGAAACGGAACGTCCAACTGACCGTGGTTGCGAGCGCCGTGTTGGCCTTGGGGACGCTGAGTGCCCGCGCCGGCATTGCCGGTTCGGCCCACGACTTCTCGGGTGAAACGTGGAACAGCTCCGGGGAGATCTGCATCGTCTGCCACACGCCCCACAATGCCAACACCAGCGTGAGCAACTCGCCGCTGTGGAATCACGACGTGACCACCGCGACCTACACCCTCTACACCGGTTCCGGCACGCTCGATGCCACCTTGGGCCAGCCCAGCGGCGTTTCGAAACTGTGCCTGAGCTGCCACGACGGCACCGTGGCGCTCGACAGCTTCGGCGGCAACACCGGCAGCACCACCATCGCTGGCGATGCCAAACTCGGCACCGACCTGAGCAATGACCACCCGGTCTCCTTCACCTATGACGCCAACCTGGCCAGCACCGACGGCGGTCTGTTCGACCCCTCGACGACCAACTCGGGCCTGGGCGGCACGATCGCCGACGACATGCTCTTCAACGGCCAACTCGAGTGCGCCTCGTGCCATGACGTTCACAACGACGCCGGCAATTCGCACCTCTTGGTGAAGGACAACAGCGGCAGCGCCCTCTGTCTGACCTGCCACGACAAGTGATCCTTGTCCGGCAACCGGCCGCCTGAGGGCAACGCTCGGTGGAGGCGGGTCTCCCGGCCACCCGCCTCCGCCGGCCAAGCCGGACCCCCGAAAGGCGCCTTGAACTCCATCGGTCCGGATCTGCCAACCACCGCCGGAAAACGTTGCTGAAGTCATGTTGCCTCGCAGCCTCCATGTCGCAGGGATGATCGCCATGGCGTGGACACTCTCAGCCCCGGGCGTGAGCCGGGCGGGAACCATCGTGGGTTCCCGTCACGACCTGAGCACCGCCGGCTCGCCGGAGGTTTGTGTCTGGTGTCACACGCCGCACAATGCCAACCAGACCATCACCGCGCCGTTGTGGAACCGGTCGGTCACCACCGCCACTTTCACCCTCTATTCGAGTCCGACGATGGACACCAACCCGGGCACACCGCGGCCGGTTTCACTGCTCTGCCTGGGATGTCATGACGGGGTGTTGTCGCCCGACCAAACCGGGAACGGCCAGGACAACAAGCACGCGTTGCTCAACTACCACGGCTCGCCGGACTACACCTCGGACCCCAATTGTGAGCGGTGCCACACGGACATCTGGGGTGGTGGTGAACGGGTGTTGGTCCTGGGTACGGACCTGAGCAACGACCACCCCATCTCGATGCCCTATCCCTCGCCCGCCCAGGATCCCGGCTTCAACCAGCCGCCCGATCCCCAGGAAGGCTGGGGGGAAGGCTCGGTGCGGCTGGTCGATGGCTACGTCGAGTGCGTTTCCTGCCACGACGTTCACGACCCGGACAACGATCCGTTCTTGAATCAATCCAACGCAGCCAGCAGTCTTTGTTTGGTTTGTCATAACAAATGAGACTGGCTGACATGAGACCTTGGCTCGGGGCGCTTGCCGGGGTGGCGGGCGCCGCCGTTTTTTTGAGCGGCTGTGCCACCGGCCCGAAGGAAGCCGCGTCGGCCCGGCGCTACGTCTTCTTCCCGCCGGCGCCGGGCATCGCCCGCTACCAGTATCTGACCAGCTTCGCCGAGGAAGCGGACCTGGGCGGCAGCAAGGGCGGATTCGCCGCGTTTGTGACCGGGGAACGGCCCGAGTCGCAGAAAATCATCAAGCCCTACGGCATGGCCCTGCGCGGCACCACCCTCTATGTGTGCGATACCATCGCCTTCGCCGTGGACATCATCGACCTGCGGACCGGCAAACTGCGGCGTTTCCGGCCGGAGGGTGAGGGGCGGCTGGGCAAGCCGGTGAACGTGGCGGTGGACGAGGATGGCACCATGTACGTGGCCGACACCGCCTGGGGCATGGTGCTGATCTACGGCCCGGACGGCCAGTTCAAAGGCTCGATCGGCGTGCGGGGCAAGACCAAGCCGGCGGATGTGCTGGTCCGGGGCGACCGGCTCTACATCACCGACCTGCTCGAACGGGCCATCAAGGTCTATGACAAGCGTTCGCTCAAGGAGCTGTGGCGCATCCCGCGCCCGGGCGACGTCCCCCAAAGTGTGCTCCGCTCGCCGGTGAACCTCGCGGTGGGACCGGACGGACGCATTGCGGTCTCCGACTTCGGCGATTTCTGCGTCAAGATCTATGACTCCCAAGGCAGGTTCCTCCGCAAGGTCGGCGAGCTGGGCGATCACATCGGCGGCATGGTGCGGCCCAAAGGGGTTGCCTTGGACCACGCCAACCGCCTCTACGTGGTGGACGCCGCGGCGGAGGTCGTCCAGGTCTTCGACGAACAGGGCCGGTTGTTGCTGTTCTTCGGCGAACCCACCGGCAGCGAGGTCGGACTCGTGCTTCCGGCCAAGATCATCCTCTCCTACGACCCGGAAGTGATCGACCTTTTCCGCCGCCACCTCTCCCCGGATTTCAAGGCGGAATACTTGGTCTTCGTGACCAGCCAGTACGGGCCGCGGAAGGTGAGCGTTTTCGCTTTCGGCCACCGGATCAGCCAGGAGGCTCAATTGGCCGCGCAGGAGGCCACCGCAACGGGGGCGGCAACGGAGGCTCCCAACAAGAGTCGGTGACGGGGCGATGGAGGGCGTCGCGTGGGACCGAGTGGGCTCGCCGGCCGGGAAGGTCGGCGCTTCGCCGTGCCCGGACATGCCGGGACCGGCGCGGGCCCGCGGTGGTCGGGCCGGCCGGAAGACGGTCTTGACGCGCCGGCTTGAGCCGGCACGACCAACGCCGGAAGCGCCATGAGACCCGCTGGCCGCCAACCGAATCGGCGTCACCGGCCGGGACGATGGACCTTGGTCCTGCTGCTGGGCATGCTGCTGGGGAGCTGTTCGCCGGAGCGCAAACAGGCATGGCTGGAGTTTTTCTTCGACGGCGTGCCGGACCCCAACGCCCCGGCCCCGACCCAGGCGCGGCCCGGCGCCCGGGTCACACCCGCCCAGCAAGCCCTCAGCAACGCCCTTTCCCAAGCCGCCCAGCGGCGCGCGCGCGGTTCGGTGCATCCTCCCTTTGCGGAACGCCAGTGCCAGAAATGCCACCAGAGCCGGTTTTCCCAGAACCTCAAGCTGCCCCGGGAAGAGCTGTGTTTCAGTTGTCACGCCACCTTCATGGGAGACCGGCCCTGGCAGCACAGTCCGGCCTTGGCCGGGGCCTGTCTGATGTGCCACCACCCCCACCGCACCGAGCGCCCCCACCTGTTGCTCGTGGAGGGGGCGCCGCTGTGCCTGCAGTGCCATGAAGTGCGCGACCTGAGCCGGATTCCGCCCCACGCCGATCCGCTGAAACGAACCTGCTACAAGTGCCACGACCCGCACGGAGGCGACCATCCGTACTTCCTCCGGCCCGAAGCGCCCCCTTCCGGGGCCGAACCACCCGCTGAGGAGACGGCCCCGGAGACCCCGGAGAACGCCGCGCCGGACACCCAGGGATGAGGATGAAGCGGCGATCCACCATCCGGGATTGGCTGCGGAGGCTCGGCTACGGGCTGTTGCTGCCGGCTTTGGCGGGACTGGGACGGTTGTGGGGCCAGCGTCCCCCGGCCGAGCCCCGGTGGGTTCGGTTTCACCTCAAGGACCTGGCCAGCGGGGTCGAGGTCGAGAATCAATGGCAGCAGTGGTCCAGCGACCTGACGGGCACCTCCAACGAAGCCTCCCACTTGTACACCGCGCCTTTCGTCGAGATCGGCGGGATCGGCTCGATCTACCATCCCAACCTCCTGGAGTTCGAGTTCTGGACGCAGAACAACCTCGCCTACGACCAGCATTCGGTGGACAACCAGGCCGCCGGATGGTCGGGCAGCCAGAGCAACTTCGATTACCTGCTCCGGGGCAACGCCAACCTCCGCATCCTCCAACGCAAGCCCTATCGCACCACTCTCCACGCCAACCGCGGACGCTCCTTGCGCACCTTGGATTTCTTCAGCCGCACCGTGGTGGATTCCACCGCCTACGGGGTGCAGAGCGGATTCCAGAACCACCTCGTGCCTTTCCGCGTCTCTTACGATCACCACGAGGAAACCGAGAGCGGCCTGGCCCGCCCCACCGAATGGACCACCGACCTCACGGCCTTCGAGGCACGGAACGAACGCCGCGATCGGCGGGGGGTGACCGATCTGGATTATCGCTATACGCAGTTCAGCCGGCTCAATTTCGGCGTGGACCGGGACGAGGGCGACACCCACCAGGCCAACCTGACCGACACCGAGCAGTGGGGCGAGGACGATTGGGTGCGGCTCCGCTCGGCCCTCCGCTACTACCAGACGACCTCCCGCTTCCGTGACTCGAAGGACCTGCAGTGGAGCGAGGATTTGAACCTGGAGCACCGCCACAACCTGCGAAGCCACTACCTGACCTCGGTGGGGTTGCGCACCGACCAGGGCAGCCGCAACGAGAACTTCACCGGCGCGGCCTCGCTGGAGCATCAGCTCTACGCAAGCCTCACTTCGGTGGCCGAACTTCGCGGCGAGTATTTCCGCGCCAGCGGCGTGGCGGGGCGCACCACGCTGTCCCGCTTCTCGCCGGGCATCCGCGAGGCCTACTCCAAGAAACTCGGCGCCAAGTCCACCCTGCATCTGGGCTACGCCTTCTCGCTCTCCCCGGAAAACCGCGAGGTCGCGGGAGGTTTCCTCACCGTGCTGGACGAGCCCCACACCCTCCGGGACGGGGACATCGCCCTGCTGGGCCATCCGTACGTGCTGGAGGGTTCGATCGTGGTCACCGACCCGACGGGCATGATTCTTTACGAACCGAACCTGGACTACCGGATCCTGCGTTCCGGCTCCCTGATGGAAATCCGCCGCGTGCCCGGGGGGCGCATACCCAACGGCGGCACGGTGCTGGTGGACTATCTCGCCGCCGGCCAGCCCTCCGGCAGCTTCACCACCTTCCAGCACGCGGCCCGCTGGCGGCTGAGCTTGTGGGACCGGCTCCTGAGCCTCTACGCCCGTCTCACGATTGACGACAAGACCAACGTCGGCGAGCTCCTCCTCAACGAGTTCAACGACGTGGTCGCCGGCGTCGAGTCGGAGTGGAAGTGGATCCGCGTGGGCGGCGAATACGAGAACTACGATTCCAATCTGACGCCGTTCAAGACATGGCGATTCCGCCAAGAGTTCCAGTGGAATCCATCCGATCAGACGGCATTGGGGCTGAATCTCAGCCAGGGCATCAGCGAGTTTCCGGACGCCGGACGCCGTCTTCGCTTCTTCAGTTGCATCGCCCAGGCGCGGTGGCGGCCGCGCGCCAACCTCCACATCCGACTCGAGGGCGGCACCCGCTGGGAACGGGGCGACGGAGTGGACGAACAGGTCAACACCGCGCAGTTGCTGGTGGATTACCGGTTGGGCAAGTTGACGGCGGAGCTGGCCTACCAGTTCCAGGACCAGAGCTACTTCACCGATCGGTTCGGCAACCACTTCCTGCACTTCGAACTCAAACGCCGGTTCTGAGCCCATGAAAGCCCCGTTCATCGCCAACCCGCCCACTCCCACCGCCCCCGGCCGGCGCCGGCAGTGCCGGATCGGGCTCCCGAGCGCCGGCGGGTGGCTCGTGAGCGCGGCCCTCCTGGGCCTGCTACCCGGTTGCCGCACCGCCCCGACCGGCGGCTCCGCCTCCCTGGGTCCCCAAACCCAGGAGCGCCTCGTCTGGCCCGCCCCCCCGGCCCCGGCCCGCATCGCCTACGTCCAGAGCATCCACACACCCGCGGACCTGCAATTCCGCGTCTCCGCTTGGAAGCGTTTTGCCGGCTGGCTCACCGGACGCCGGCCCGCCCATGCCGGCCTGGTCAAACCCTTCGCCGTCGCCGTGGACGAAGCCGGCAATCTTTGCGTGACCGACACCGGTCTGGGGGCCCTGTGGTTCTTCGATTTCGCCCATCGGAAGTTCCAATGCTGGCGCCGCCTCGGCTCCCTGGCTCTCGTGCAACCGGTGGGCGTGGCCCGCCGCCATGGCCGGTTCTACCTGGCCGACTCCGCCCTGAACCGCGTGCTCATCTTCCGCGATCCCCGGCGCCTCGAGCGCCAGATCCTCCTGCCGGAAGGCCGGCCGGCCGGACTGGCCGTCGGGGCCGCCCACCTCTACGTCAGCGACGCCAAGAGCCATCGCATCGGGGTTTACGACCTGGACGGGAATTTCCAGCGCTGGATCGGCCGCCGGGGAGTCGGTCCCGGGGAGTTCAACTTCCCCACCCATCTGAGTGTGGACGCCAAGGAGCGGCTCTATGTCACCGACTCCCTCAACGCCCGCATCCAGGTCTTCAACCCGGACGGCACTCTCCTGAGCCTGTTCGGTCAGGCCGGCGACACCTCGGGCCATTTCGGCCGTCCCAAAGCCGCGGCGGCCGACCGCGAAGGGCACGTGTATGTCACCGACGCGCTGTTCGACAACTTCCAGGTCTTCGACCTGCAGGGACGATTCTTGTTGCACGTGGGCGAGTCCGGCGGCGGCCCCGGCCAGTTCTGGCTGCCGGCCGGCATTGCCATCGACACCAACGACCGGCTGTTCATCGCGGACAGCTACAACCATCGCGTCCAAATCTTCGATTACTTGGGCGACCAGCCATCGGAGCCAACGCCATGAACCCGATCCGCCCCTCCCGACGCCATCCCGGAACGTCCCCCGCCCGCCCGACCGGGCGGGCCGGCCGGGTCGCGGCCTTGCTGGTCTGGGTCCTGGCCGCCGGCCGGCCCCTCCACGGCGCGAGCATCGTGGACAGCAAGCACAACCTCTCGGCCACCGGTCCCGGGCCCTACCGCGCGGTCACCGAAAGCCAGATCTGCATCTTCTGCCACACCCCGCACGCGGCCACCAGCGAAGCCCCGCTCTGGAACCGCTACAGCTCGGGGGCCGTGTACACCACCTACAGCAGCAGCACCACCCGCGCCAGCATCGGCCAGCCCACCGGCGCCTCCAAACTCTGCCTCAGTTGCCACGACGGCACCGTGGCCTTGGGCATGGTGCGCAGCCGGACCAGCCCCATCGTCATGGCCGGCGGGGCCGACCGGCTCGACTCCGCCGGCGGCGGCCTCTCCACCGACCTCTCCGACGATCACCCGGTTTCCTTTGTGTACGACGCCGCCCTTCAAGCCGCCCACGGCGAACTCCGTTCCCCCGCCCTGTTGACCGGCCCGGTCCGGCTCGAAAACGGCGAGGTCCAATGCACCTCCTGCCACGACCCCCACGACAACCAATACGGCGATTTCCTGGTGATGGACAACGAAGGCTCCGCCCTCTGCACCGAATGCCACCTCCCGGCGGGTTGGAGCGGAGCCATCCACCAGAGTTCGACCGCGTCGTGGAACGGTTCGCTTCCCGATCCCTGGCCCCACACGGACCGCACCACCGTGGCGGCCAACGGCTGCGAGAATTGCCACCAACCGCATCATGCCCCCGCCCATGAGCGGCTCTTGACCCGGGCGACCGAGGAGGAGGTCTGCCTGGTCTGCCACAATGGCCAGGTGGCCGCCTCTGACCTTCAAGCCGAGTTTGCCAAAAGCAGCGTTCACCCCGTCCAACTGACCACCGGCGTGCACGACCCGGCCGAGGACTTGGTCAACCCGCCCCGGCATGTCGAATGTGTGGACTGCCACAATCCCCACGCCGCTCGCGAGCAGACGGCCGTCGCCCCCGACGCCACGGGGGCCTTGGCCGGGGTGGCCGGCATCGACCTCGCCGGTTCCGTCACCGATCCCCTGCAATTCGAATACGAGCTTTGCTTCCGCTGCCACGGGGACAGCACCCAACGGGGCCAGGCGCTGATCCCGCGGCAGTTCGTCCAAACCAACACCCGCCAGGAGTTCGATCCCGCCAACGCCTCCTACCACCCGGTGGCCGCCCAGGGCGTCAACCCTGACGTCCCCAGCCTCATCGCCCCCCAGTGGCAGACCACCAGCCGGATCTACTGCACCGATTGCCACAACAACGACACTGGTCCCGGGGCGGGAGGGCCCGGCCCCAACGGCCCTCACGGCTCCCAGTACCGCCCCATCCTGGAGCGACGGCTCGAACTCACCGACGGCCAATCCGAGAACTCCAGCCTCTACGCCCTCTGCTACAAGTGCCACTCGCGGGCCAGCATCCTTGCCAACGAAAGCTTCAAGGAGCACCGCAAACACATTCAGGGCGAAAAGGCCGCCTGCACCACCTGTCACGACCCCCACGGCGTCCAGTCCAGCCCCCATCTCATCAACTTCAACACCCAATACGTCACCCCCTCCAAGAAGAACGGCCGCCTCGAATTCGTCGATCGCGGTCGCTTCCGCGGGGAATGTTCCCTCACCTGTCACGGCAAGGATCACGACCGCAAAAGCTACTGACCCGAAAACAAGCACCATGAACCCGTCCTCCCTTCAACCTCGTTCCCGTTGGCTCCCCCGGCGTCTGCCGGCTCTCCTGATACTGGGCGGCCTCCTCTGGGGCCTCCACGCCCAGGAACCCCCGGTCCACGGTCCCATCAAGGGCCGGATCGTCGAAACCATGTCCTCCGGAGGCTACAGCTACCTGCTCGTCCAACAAGGCGACCAACGAATCTGGGTCGCCACCGAGGAACGCCCTCTCCGCCAGGGCGCACAAGTGGAAGTCCCCGCCTACTGGCCCATGAAGGACTTCAAGAGCAAGACGCTGGACCGAACCTTCGAATGGATCATGTTCGCCTCGAAGGTGTACCTCGAGGGCGAACGGCCCGCCCCGCCGACGACGCTTCCCCAAGGCCACCCCTCTGTCCCCGGCATGGCCTCCGCCGACGCCCACCTCCCCCAGGGCCACCC
>RFJD01000486.1 GCA_003695015.1 Verrucomicrobiota bacterium
CCGCATGCGCGAAGGCCACAACCGCCTGGCCCGCCAACGCTGAACCTCGTCCTCGATGAGCCCGCCCGGCGTCCTGCTCATGAATCTCGGCTCGCCGGATTCGCCCGCCGAGACCGACGTCCGGCGTTATCTGGCCGAGTTCCTCATGGATCCGCGGGTGCTGGACCTGCCCTGGCCGCTGCGCTGGTTCATCGTTTACCGCCGCATCCTGCCCACCCGGCCCCGGGAATCGGCCGAGGCCTATCGGTCCATCTGGACCGAGGCCGGCTCCCCGCTCCTCGTCATCAGCCGGCGGGTTCGCCGGCTCCTCGAGGCGGAGGTGGGCATCCCGGTGGAACTGGCCATGCGGTACCAGAACCCCACCCCCGCCGTGGCCCTCCGCCGCCTTTGCGAACGGGGCGTCCGCCGCGTCCATCTCATCCCCCTGTTCCCACACTACGCCATGTCCAGTTACGAGACGGCGGTGGAACACGCCCTTCGCGCCTGCCAGCGCCTGGGGGCGGACCTGGAGATGACCGTCGAGCCGCCGTTTTATCAACACCCCGACTACCTCGACGCGCTCGTGGCGGTGGCCCGACCTTATCTCGAAGAGCCTTGGGACCACCTGCTGTTCAGCTACCACGGCGTGCCGGAACGGCATCTGCGCAAATCCGATCCCACCCGGCGGCACTGTCTGCGGAGCCCCGATTGCTGCGAACGGCCCAGTCCGGCCCACGCCCGCTGTTATCGCCATCAGTGCCTCCGCACCATGGCCGGTTTCATCGGACGGGCCGGCATCCCCGCCAATCGTTGCTCGGTCGCCTTCCAGTCCCGGCTGGGCAAGGACGTCTGGATCGGGCCCGCCACCGACCAGGAACTCCAACGCCTTGCCCGCGAAGGTGTTCGCCGGATCCGGGTCATCTGTCCCGCCTTCGTCACCGACTGCCTCGAGACCTTGGAAGAAATCGGCATGCGCGGCCGCGAAACCTTCCTTCAGGCCGGCGGCGAGGATTTCCGGCTGATCCCCTGCCTCAACGAACATCCGGCTTGGATCCGGGCGTTGACGGGGATGGTCCGGCGGTTCACCGAAGGGGGCGGCGAGGGCAAAAAATGTTAAGAATCAGGCATGGCGGCTGATTGCTTTTGGCTGTCCGGGCCTTTAAGGTGCGGCCAGTAGAGGCCATTAGCGGGGTGCAAAGGCAAAAGAAACATGGACAACAACACACCAACCCCAGGCGCCGGCAAGCGGAAGTACACGTGGATCGAGCAGCACCGGACCAACCCCCGGAAACGTCCGGCGGATGAGCGCGTCCACGATTTCCGCGAGATTTACGATCTCTACGACGAGGAAACCGTCATGGCCCAGGCCCGGCGGTGCATCAACTGCCCGGAAGCCCTCTGCATGGAGGGCTGTCCGCTGCAGAACCGCATCCCCGAGTGGATGCTCCTGACCGCCGAAGGCCGGTTCAGCGAGGCGGCCATCGTCTCCCAGAGCACCAGCAACATGCCGGAAATCTGCTCCCGCGTCTGCCCGCAGGAACGCCTTTGTGAAGGCTCCTGCGTGCTGGGCGAGAAGAGCGATCCGGTGGCCATCGGCGCGGTCGAGCGGTTCATCAACGAGTGGGCCTTCGCCCATGGCGAGGTCGTCGCCCGCCCCGTCCCGCCCAACGGCATGAAGGTGGCCGTCGTCGGGGCCGGTCCCAGCGGCTTGGCCTGCGCCGACCAGCTCGCCCGCCGCGGCTACACCGTCACCGTCTTCGAAGCCGCCCCCAACGCCGGCGGTCTCCTTCACAACGGCATCCCCGGCTTCAAGCTCGAAAAACACGTCGTCGAACGCCGGGTGGACATCATCCGCCGGCGCGGCGTCCAGTTCCGGTTCAACGTCAAGGTCGGCGAGGATGTCACCCTGCATGAGCTGCGGGAGGACTTCGACGCCGTCTTCCTGGCGATGGGGGCGCAGAAGCCCAAGACGCTCAATGTCCCCGGCGCCGATTTGCAGGGGGTCGTTCCCGCCCTGCCCTTCCTGATCCAAAAAAACACCGACACTCCGGTGGACCTGCCGCCGCTGGACCTCAAGGGCAAGCGGGTGGTCGTCGTGGGCGGCGGCGACACCGCCATGGACTGCCTCCGCACCTCGATCCGGTGCGGCGCGGCCGAGGCCCGCTGCGTTTACCGTCGCGACGAAGCCAACATGCCCGGCAGCCGCAAGGACTACCTGAACACACGCGAGGAGGGCGCCCAGTTCACTTTCCTGGCCAATCCCATCGAGGTGCTCGGCGACGAGCAGGGGCGGGTCCGGGCCCTCCGTTGCATCCGGATGGAGCTGGGACCGCCCGACGCCAGCGGCCGCCGTCGCCCCCAGCCGGTCGAGGGTTCCGAATTCGAAATCCCGGCCGACTTTGTCATCGTGGCTTTCGGCTTCGACCCGTTTCCGTTCAAGGAAGGCAGCGGGTTCGAGGAGCTCAAGATCACCCGGTGGGGCACCGTCGAGGTGGACCAGAACAAGATGACCAATCTGCCGGGCGTCTTCTCCGGCGGGGATCTGGCGCGCGGACCGGACCTGGTCGTGCGGGCGGTGCGCGACGGCCGGGATGGAGCCGCGGCCATTCACCGGTACCTGGTTGCGACCCGGCTGATGAGCATGGCGGTCGAACAGCCCGAAAACGTCGGGATGGAAGTGATCTGAACTTCCCCGGGGCGCTCCCGCGGCGCCCGCCTCCTGGCAGTTCCCGGAAGGACGGCCCGCCGGCCGTCCTTTCTGTCTTTGTTGCGACCGGCGAGGTCGCGGTCCGCCCCCGGCCCGGTTCATGGCCGCCGGTGGATGTTTCCTGATGACAAATGCCATCGCCCGCGCTTAACTACCTGCATCGAGCCCAACCCGAGGTGACATGCTATGAGAGCCCGCCCTGAACGCGGCATGTGGCTGCTGGTTTGGCTGGCCTTGGGCGTTGGCGGCGCCGCCCCGTGGAACGCGGGCGCCGCTTCCGCCGTCCCGCGCTGGCAACCGCCCCAATTGTCCCCCGCCGCCCTGTTCGAGCTTCCCACCGAACCCCGCATCCTCAACGCCGTGGACAAGGCGGTTTTCCCGCAGTGGCGCCGGCTGGGCATCACACCGGCCAGGCCCTGCACCGATGCGGTTTTCCTCCGCCGCGCCTACCTCGATGTCATCGGCACGCTGCCGACCATGGCGGAAGCCCGCGCTTTCCTGGCCGACCGTCGCCCCGACAAACGCCGTCGGCTGGTGGACGAACTGCTGGAACGCCCCGAGTTCGCCGACTACTGGGCCATGAAGTGGTGCGACGTCCTCCGCGTGAAGTCGGAGTTCCCCATCAAA
>RFJD01000487.1 GCA_003695015.1 Verrucomicrobiota bacterium
TGCGGCTGGTGTGGCATGCCGGCCGGACGTGGCGCGGCCGGGTGGCGGGCTTGGTGCTGGCCGGCGCCATCGCGGCGGTCGGCATCTGGCAACCGGTGGACCCGGCCGAACTCCAGTGGCCGGCCCTGGCCCTGTTGCTGCTCGCCACGCTGTTGGGCGCGCCCATCTTCACCGCCCTGGGCGGGGCGGCCCTGATCTTCCTGGTCGGCTGGGGCGAACCGCCGGCGTCGGTGCCGTTGAACCACTACCGGTTGACGACCGATCCCACGCTGCCGGCCATTCCGCTGTTCACCTTGGCCGGTTATTTCCTGGCCGAGGGGGGCGCGGCCAGGCGGCTGGTCCGCGTGTTCCAAACCCTGTTCGGGGGCGTGCGCGGCGGGCCGGCGGTGGCGACCGTGATGCTTTGCGCGTTCTTCACCTCCTTCACCGGCGCCTCGGGGGTGACGATCCTGGCGTTGGGCGGGCTGTTGATGCCGGTGTTGGTGGCGGCCGGCTATTCGGAGCGGACGGCGCTGGGATTGTTGACCGCCGCGGGCTCGCTGGGGTTGCTCTTTCCGCCCTGCCTGCCGCCGATCCTGTACTCGATCGTGGCCAGCAGCAGCACCGACAGTCCCGTGACCATGGAGCAGATGTTCCAAGGCGGGTTCGTGCCCGGGGTGCTGTTGATGGCGATGATCGGCTGGTGGGGCGTCCGCCAGGCGCCGAAGGTCAAGCGGTCCGGCCGGCGGTTGGACTGGGCCGCCGCCCGGGGCGCGCTGTGGGAGGCAAAATGGGAGTTGCTGATCCCCGTGGTGGCCTTGACGGCGTTGTTCGGCGGATTCGCCACGCCGGTCGAAGCCGCCGCGATCACCGCGCTCTATGCCTTCTTCGTCGAGGTGGTGATCTATCGCGACCTGCGCCTCTGGCGGGACGTGCCGCGGGTGATGACCGAATGCGGTTTGCTGGTGGGCGGGGTGCTGTTGATCCTGGGCGTGGCGCTGGGGTTCACCTACTTCCTCATCGACGCCCAGGTGCCCGATGCCGCGGTCGCATGGGTCACCGCCCACATCCACTCGAAGCTGTTGTTCCTGCTGGCGGTGAACCTCCTGCTGATCGTGGTCGGCTGTCTGATGGACATCTTCTCCGCCATCGTGGTGGTGGTGCCCCTGTTGGTGCCGCTGGGGGTGGCCTACGGGATCGACCCCGTCCACTTGGGCATCATCTTCCTCGCCAACCTCGAACTGGGCTACCTGACGCCGCCGGTGGGGATGAACCTGTTCCTCTCCTCCTACCGCTTCAACAAACCGATTCCGGAGGTGGTGCGGGCCAGCTTTCCCATGCTGCTGGTCATGCTGGGCGGGGTGTTGTTGATTACCTACGTCCCCTTCCTGACCACCGCCCTGCCGCACTGGCTGGCCCGGTGAACCGGGCCGCGGCCGGAGCCGGACCCGGCCGGTTCAGAACCCCATCCGGCGCAGTTGCGACTCGAGTTCGGTCTGGAACTGCTGCATGTCCGCGTTGCTGGGCCGGTAGCCCTTGCGGGTGGGAGCCAGTCCGAGCCGGCCCAGTTCATCCAGGAACCACGACGCCGTTTCGCCGTCGCTGAAGGTGACCTTGCCGCTGAGCATGGCGCCCGGCTGGGCCAGTTCGTCCACCGTCACCGTGACACCGCCGGGCCGGGCCGTGGCGGCGGCCTCCTGCGGGGCCGGTTCGGCGCGCCCGGCCGAGTCCGCGGCCTGGGTGGCGGTTTGGGTGGCGGCCTCCGGCGGGGGTGTCGGCGGCACGGGATCGCGCGGCACCAGGTCCAGTTCGCTCACCAGCAGCTTCACCTCCATGTAGGTGAGGCTGCGGCCGAACTCCTGCCGGATGCGGTCCTGGATTTCGGAGAGCTGCAGCCCCTCCCGAATCCAGGCGGCCACCTGCTGTTTCTGGGCGTCGTCCAAATCGATCATGCCGGCGAGCCTAGCCGAGCCCGGGCGCGGCGTCGAGTCGGCCGGACAATCCGCTTGCTGGCGGGGGCGCCGCGGGGGCATGATGCCCCGCTGCTATGGCAGCCATCGGCCGCTTCCAGAAGGGCAACGAGATTTTCCACGCCAAGGTGGTGGACGGCGAGCTGTACCGGGTGGTGGGGGATGTCTTCAGCTCGCAGAGCTTCGAGCGCAAGCCGATCCCGTTCAAAGGCGTCCGCACCCTCGTCCCGGTCGAACCTTCCAAGATCATCGCCGTCGGACTCAACTACGCCGACCACGCCCGGGAGACCGGGAAGGCGCTGCCCAAGGAGCCGTTGATCTGGTTCAAAGCCCCCTCCTCGCTCCTGCCGGACAACGGCAAGATCGAGATCCCCTACCCCGACCACCGGGTGGACTACGAGGCCGAGCTGGCCATCGTCATCGGCCGTCGCGGCCGCAACATCGCCCCGGCCGCCGCCTCCCGGTACATCTTCGGCTACACCGCCGCCCAGGACATCACCGATCGCACCATCCAGAACGCCGAGAGCCAGTGGGCCCGGGCCAAGTCCTTCGACACCTTCACGCCCTTGGGACCCTACATCGAAACCAAACTCGACCCCCGGAACCTCACCATCCAGCAGTTCCAGAACGGCGAGCTGCGGCAGAACTCGAACACCAGCCAGATGGTCTTCGATTGCTTCCACTTGGTCAGCTTCATCTCCCA
>RFJD01000488.1 GCA_003695015.1 Verrucomicrobiota bacterium
GCTTCGATCCGCACCAAGCCCGACTCGATCGCCCGCTCCACCTCGCCCTCGAGGCGATCCCGGAAAACCCGGCCCAGCCGCCGCAACCGCGACCGCCGTGTGAGCCACGACACATAGGCCACCATCCACAGGGCCATCGGAATCATGCCGAGCACCACGGCCGTCCCCAACAGACTGCCCAGATCCCGCGGAAACGCCGCCGGCGCGCCCGCCTCCCCCGACACCAGTCCACGTAGCGCCTCGAAGTGGGCTTGATAGACGCTGATCAACGGTCCCAGGGCGATCGACCAAAACAGCAGCATGCCCACCAAGCCGCCGAACCACACGGCGGCCCGCCCGGGCGCCCAGCGTTCGATCAGCTCTTCCCAGACCTCCCCCACCCGACCGACGAAAGCCTCCAGCCCGCGAACGCTCAATCGCGGCGTCGGCGTCGGCCGGTCCCCGCCTTCCCCGGCGGCGCCCAAGTCCCGGGCCAGACTCTCCTGCACGCTCCGCAAACAGGGCTCCAGTTCCGCGCGGATCGATTCCATCACCGGGTTTTCCCCGCCGGCTTCCAAACCAGCCCCGCCCGGGAACCGGCGTTGGGCGCGCAGCGTCCGGCCCGCTTCCACCGCCGCCGACCACCACGCGCGCGGGCTGCCAAACAACATCAGGACCGACCGGTCCAACACCCCCCAGATCAGGTGGGCCAAACCCAGCGCCAGCCGCCATGGCACCAACCCATGCGGCGTGCGCGCCAACAACAGCGCCCGAAGCCGGAGGCGCAGCAACGCCTCGGCCCCCTCCCCTGCCCCGGTCCCGGCCGCCAACAACCGCCGGCGCGGCGCCTCCCGCAAAGCGCGGTCCAGGTTCCGCAACGCCTCGGCCGTGGCCGGCAGGGCTTCCGCCGCCAGCCGGCGGACCCCGGCCTGAAACCGCTCCCGCAGCACCGTCAGCCGGCGCCACCACATCCGCTCCGGGACCGACCCGCCCTCGGACCATCGTTCGGTGAAATCCGTCACCCGGGCCACGATCTCCCGCCGGGCCGCCGCCAGCACCGCGCTTTCCTCCGTCTCCGGCAGGCCGAAGTCCGCCACCAGCACCGGCTCGAGCACCTCGGCCTCCGGCGCCGCCTCGCGCAACCTTTCCCAGAACCGCTGGACATCCTCCTCCGGAAGGGACCGGACCTGGTTGACCACCGGCAGCAGACAGGAACCGTCCGCCTCCTCGAGATGATCCAAAATCCCCGCGTCCTCCAAGCGGCCGGCATCCACCACGAGGACCTTCACCGGCGCCAAGGCAAGCGCCCGCCGCGCCGTTTGGCCCAACGCCGCGTCCCGGTCGTCGAACCCCGGCACATCCAGCAGCTCGCACGCCAATCCCACCGCCGGCAAGGCCTCCGATGGGCACCGCACCCAGCGCTCGTGCTCGGGGTCGAAGGTCGCCGGCTGCTCCGGCCCCACCCAGTCCAGCCGGCGCGTTGAGCCGGGCCGTGAGGGGCCCACCGGCAGTTGGTCCGCCACCGCCGGGTCGCTGATCAAACTCCGCAACAACGTCGTCTTGCCCGCGTTCCGCGGCCCGACGAAGGCGATGGTCAACCGGCCCGAACCCCGGCCCGCCACCGCCAGCCGGCAGGCCTCCCGAAAAGCGGCGCAACGGGCGGGCAACAACGCCAGCGGGCCGCTCCGCACCCCCAGGGTCGCCACGGCGCTCTCGACCGCCGTCGCCAGTCGCTCGCACGGCTCCAGCCACGCCCGTTCCATCGAGTCCCTCATCGCTTCAACCCCGCATCGCCCAGCAGCGCATGGCCCTCCCGCAGGCCGGCCGGCTCGGGTTCGATCCACACCAACCGCAGCACCTCGGCGGCAAACGGCTTCACCGCCCCCGTCGGCGGCGCCGTCGGAAGAACCTCCAAACCGCCGCCGGTTTCCAGCAGTCCGCGCGGCAGCCCGACCGCATCCGCCGCCAGCGCCACGAAATCCGCCCATTGCTGGCGGGCCAACCGCTCGTTCAACCAACGCTCCAAACGCCGCGACGCCGCCGATTGCGCCGCGACGCCGAATCCCAACACCCCCGCCAGCTCCTTGGCGGTCACCGTCACCGCACCGGCGCCCAACCCCTTCAGGCCGCCGACCGTCAGCAGCGTCAGGCCGCCGTCGAACGCCACCAAGCCCACCGCCGCCAGCGCCACCAACACCGATCCGGCCACCGTCGCCCGTGCCTTCCATTTCGGCGTCTCCGCCCACAAGGCCGCGGCGACCTCGTCCCAGTCGGCCCCGCTCATCGCCGGCGTTTCCAAGCTCTGGAATCGTCGCAAGACCTCCTCCGCCACCGGCAGCCAGTAATCGGCGGGTTGATGATGCCCGCAACCCGCGCTCCAAAGCCGCAGCCGCTCGGCCAACATCAGCGCGGTCAACAACCCCTCCGCCATCTGCGCCCGGGCTTGTTCGACCCGCTGCCGCCATTTCGGTCCCAGCGAACCGGCCAACCGCCCGACCGCCTTCGCCCCCTCCCGGAGGCTTCGCAACAGCCGGCGGCTCTTGTGCGATCCCCACAAGAAAGGCCGCACATCCCACGGCGCGGTCCGCACGATCGCCTCGCCCAGGTCGCCCAGGACCCGGGCGTCGAGCTTGATCCGCATCTGGTCCCCCGACCCCGCCAAGGGCCGCAACTCGGACACCAAACCCCGGACCACCTCCCGGCAGCGGCGCTGTTCCGCCTCCAAACGCTCCTCCAAACGCCGCAGGGCCTCCGCGCACCCGGCCGCCAGTTCGACCAACAACCGGCGTTGCCGCTCCTGCAGGCAGCGTTCCGGCGGCAACCGCCCCGCCAGCCGCAGAATGGATCGTTCCGGCCCGATCCGATCCGGCTCGTTCGCGCCCCCCTCCGCCTCGACGGCGAAGAAACACGGCAACGGGTCGGCCGAAGCCGCCGCCGCCCCGCCGAGGTTTGGATCCCACCGCGGCGTGTGGCGGGCGTAGTCGCGATGGTGCGCATCGTAGGCGACGAAGACCGGGCCATCGAAGGCCGGCAACGCCCGGCGCGCCTCATCGAGCACGACTTCCGGCGGCTCGGCGCGGACGAAGTTCACCGCCAGTACGCGGGCGGCCTCGGGCAGACACGCAAGCACCTCGTCCACCTGCCGGACCTCGAGCTGGGTCCGGGGCGTCACCACCACCACGGCCGCGCAAAGCTGGCCGGCGGCCTGCAACACCCGCCGCCGCGCGCCACCCGGCCCGGGCTCTCCCGCCGCCCCGGGCGCCGGCAGTTCGTCGCGGCGTTGGATGTCCGGACAGTCCAACAGGCAAAGGCCGTGTTCGTTGAGGGCGGGATCCGAGGCGACCAGCGGACGGCCCAGGTCATGGCGGCGGCGTTGTTGCTCCAAGGCTTCGGCCGCGTCCTTCGCCAAGGGTTCGGGAGACTCGCCGAAGACCTCGCTCAACAGCGCCATCAGGCCGGAGCGGAGCTGCTCATCGGCCGCCCAAGCCGCCGGCATCCACAGGACGAACCGGTGCGTGCCGGCCGCGGAACCGATGCCCCGCAGGACCCGTTTCCGCCCCGCCGGCGAAAGGAAGGCCGCCACCAGCGAGGATTTGCCCGCGTTCAGCAGGCCGGTGACCGCCACGATGGGCGCCCGCAACAAGCCGCCCGCCAGCGCCTGGGTCCGGCGCAGTCGCGCAGCCGTCTCCGGCGCCACCCGCTCCAGCGCCGGCATGAAAGGCAGGACCCGTTCCTCCGGCCAACGCTCCCGCGCCACCGGATGCGCCGGATCCGCCCACCAACGGGCCAGGGTTTCCGGAAGATCGGACGGAGCTCTCGTTGCCGGCGCCATCGCCACCGCGCAAAAACGCCAGCAAACCGCCCCTTTGGCAAGCCCGCGCCCGCGGCCGGGCCCGGGGACGTTGCGTCCCGGCCCGGCTTGGGGCACTTTGACCCTCATGAAAACCGTCCGCCTGCTGCTGCTGCTGCTGTTCGCCGCGCTCGCCGTGGCATGGTCGGGCTCCGCCCAGATCCGCAGCGTGACGCGACGGACGATCCAACTGCCGCTGGGCCTGCCGCCCATCCTGCAGCCGGGGCCCGTGGGAACGGGCAACGCCGCGCCGGTGCTGATTCCCATGCCCGCCGGCCGGCGGTTGACCGACCGCACCCCGCCCGCGGAACGCCAGCGGCGCATCTGGCTCTTCGAGGAGGAACAGGCCGCCCGGGGGCTGCCCAGCTTCCAGTTCTCCCTGGCCGGACGTTATCTCTTGGGTCGGGGCGTCCCGCGGGATCCCGACCGCGCCCTCGAGCTGATCCGCAAAGCCGCCGCCCAAGGCTACGAACCGGCCAAACGCGTCCTGGCCGAGCACGAACGCCTCGTCGCCGAACGCCGGCGCCACCCGGACCAAGCCCAACCGGCCGCCCCCGAACAGGCCGGCGAGAACGACAAGGCCCGCTGCGACAAACCCGATTCCGCAGCCGCCGAGCCTCCCGATCCCCAATCCGACGACGACGCCTCCCCCGCCGGGCCTCCCCCGCGGCAGACCGGGCCCGTTCCGAAGCGCAGCCCATTGTAGGCCGACCGCCCCGCCCCCCCCGTCGACGATCAGGCCGCCAACGGGCATGGGCATGCCGGGCACACGGCGGCCGGCAGGATGCCGGCGCTCCCGGGTTCGGGCTCCCAGGTTCGCGCTCCCGGTTCCCTGCTCTTCGCTCCCGGCTTCGGGCCTGCGGGGATTCCCCGGGTGGAACGGCGACATCACGCCGGCCCGGCCGGTGTCCCCCATGGCTGTCCCCAGCAGTTGTCCCCAGTTTTGGCGACTGGTGGGGGCGGCGTTCCGCAGTAAGCTGATGGCGTCGTTGATGCAGAAGTGCGGAACCGTGTGTCAGGCGTCAGGCCGCAGCGCCGCATCAACCAACCCACTTCCGGGGGGCGCGACCGGAAGTCGCTGA
>RFJD01000489.1 GCA_003695015.1 Verrucomicrobiota bacterium
AACCTGCGGACCGTGGCCCGGGGTTACGACCAAATGGCGGCCCACCGGCTGGAGCGGCGCAGTTTCGTGGTGGCGCTCGGTGGCGGAGTCGTCGGCGATTTGGCGGGCTTCATCGCCGCCACGTATCTGCGGGGCATTCCGTTCGTCCAGGTGCCCACGAGCCTGCTGGCGCAGGTGGACAGCTCGGTTGGCGGCAAGGTGGGCGTGAACCTGCCGGCCGGGAAAAACTTGGTGGGCGCCTTTTACCAGCCGCGGCTGGTGTTGTGCGACCTGGACACCCTGGACACGCTGCCGGAACGGGAGCTGAGGGCGGGCCTGGCCGAGGTGATCAAGTACGGGATCATCTGGGATGCGGCCTTGTTCCGGCGGTTGGAGCGGGACTTGGAGAAGCTGCTCCGCCGGGAAGAAGGTCCGATGGCCTCCGTGGTGGCCCGCTGTTGTCGGATCAAGGCCGATGTCGTGGCCCAGGACGAGAAGGAATCCGGTCTGCGGGCGATCCTCAACTTCGGCCACACGGTGGGGCACGCCCTCGAGAACATCTCGGGGTACGGCCGCTACCTGCACGGGGAGGCGATCGCGATCGGGCAAGTGGCGGCGGCGCGGATGTCGGCGCGGTTGCTGGGGTTGCCGGCGCGGGACGTCGAGCGCATCCGGGCGTTGTTGGAACGGGCGGGGCTGCCGGTGCGGGTGCGGTTGTCGCCGGCCCGTTTGGAGAAGCTGTTCGAGGCGATGCGGCTGGACAAGAAGGTCAGCGGCGGCGAGGTGAAGTTCGTCCTGGCCGACGCGATCGGCCGGGTGCGGTTCGGTGTGAAGGCGCCGCCGGAGGTGATCCGGGAAGCGTTGGAGACGTGAGGTCGGGCCGCGCGGCCCGGCCGCCGGGAACGAGGCCATGGCTTCGGTGAGCGAATGGTTGGTGCGCGAGTTTTTCGAGCTGCACGGGTTTCTGGTGCGGCAGGCGCGGAAGTACGTGACGCCGGGCGGCCGGGACGAGGAGGCGGTGGACCTGCTGGTGTGGAATCCGCGGGCGGAGACCGCCGGGGAACCGCTGCCGATCGAGCTGACGGCGGAGTGGTTGGGCCGGATTCCGGCGGCGCTGGTGGCGGTGAAGGGCTGGCACACCGAGACGTTCAGCCGCGCCCGGTTGGAAGGGACGCCGGAGCTTTTCCGGTTCCTGGAACCGTCCGTGGTCCGGCGCGCCACCCGGGAGTTGGGCGGAACGGCGGCGCCCTTGAAGCTGCTGGTGGCGCCGGCTTTGCCACGCGACAAGGTGGAACGCCGGGCCAGCCTCGAATGGCTTCGCGCCCGGGGTGTGGATGGCGTGATCGAGTTCCGGACCGTGGTGGGGGAGCTGGTCCGGAACACCGAGGTCAACCGGAACTACGAGAAGTCCGACCTGCTCCAGGTGATCCGCGTGTTGAAGAAACACGGCTTTCTGCAGGGACCGCAGATGGAGCTGTTCCGGCCGCGGCGCGGACGGCGTCGCCAAGGCGGTGAATCGCAGGCGGGCTGAACCGGGGCGTCGGGATGAGGCTGGGGCGTCGGCGGTTCCGGGGCTGGTTGGCGGCCGGAAACCGGGTTTGACCGCTTGGGGCCCCTCTCCTAGGCTGGCGGGGCCAGCGACGGGCTGGTTTGCACACCCATGAAAATCGTTGTTTGCGACCCGGTATCGGAAAAAGGCATCGCCAAGCTTCGGGAGCATCCGGAGTTCGAAGTGGTCGTCTTGGAGCGAAAGCATGAGGAGGACGAGCTGATTCGCGTCGCCTCCGACGCCTCCGCCTTTGTGGTGCGTTCCGAGACCAAGATCACCCGCAAGGTCATCGAGTCCTGTCGCCAGCTCAAGGTGGTCGGCCGCGCCGGTGTCGGCGTGGACAACGTGGATGTGGATGCGGCCACGGAACGCGGCGTGGTGGTGATGAACACGCCGGGGGGCAACACGATTTCCACCGCGGAACTGGCCTTCGCCCTGATGATGTCCCTGGCCCGGCGGATTCCGGAGGCCGACGCCTCGATGAAGGCGGGGCGTTGGGATCGCAAGAAGCTCAAGGGCACGGAGCTGAACGGCAAGACGCTGGGCATCCTGGGCCTGGGCCGGATCGGAAGCGAGGTGGCCCTGCGGGCGGCGGCGTTTGGCATGGAGGTCATCGGCTACGATCCCTACCTGAGCCATGCCCGGGCCAAGGCCCTGCAGGTCGAACTGGTGGAGAAGGTCGAGGATCTTTTCCCCCGCGTCGATTTCCTCACCGTCCACATGCCCAAGAGCGAGGAGACCATCGGCATGGTCAACGCCCAAGCCATGGCCTCGATGAAAAAAGGCGCTTTCATCATCAACGCCGCCCGCGGCGGCATCGTGGACGAACAGGCGTTGATCGAGGCGCTGGAGAGCGGTCACTTGGGCGGGGCGGCCTTGGACGTGTACACCACCGAGCCGTTGCCGGAGGATTCGCCCCTGCGGCGGGCGCCGAACATCGTTTTGACGCCGCACCTGGGTGCCAGCACGGTCGAGGCCCAGATCAACGTCGGCATCGAGATCGCCCAACAGATCGCCGACTACCTCCTGACCGGCGCCATTCGCAACGCCGTCAACATGCCCAGCCTGGACGCCCGCACCAGCGAGCTGGTCCGGCCCTACCTGATCCTCGGCGAGAAGATGGGCCGGCTGCTGGCCCAGTTGAGCCCCAAGCGCAACGACCGCCTGGTCATCACCTTCGGCGGCAAGGCCACCGAGCTGCCCGGCGACCCCGTCGTGCGCGCCGTCCTCAAAGGGTTCCTGCACGCGGCGGCCGGCACCGAGGTCAACGTGGTCAACGTCCGCTCGCTGGCCAACAGCCTCGGCTTGTTGGTCGAGCAAACCAAATCCAGCGAGGAAACCGACTTCCACGAGTGGCTGCACGTCGAGGCGTGGTCGGGCGACAAGCGGACCTCGGTGGGCGGCACCCTTTTCAGCTCCCGCTTGTTGCCGCGGATCGTCCGGATCAACGGCCAGCCGGTCGAGGTCGTGCCCGAGGGGGTCCTGTTGATCCTGCGCAACGTCGATCGCCCCGGCATGGTCGGCCACATCGGCACGCTCCTGGGCAAGGCCGGCATCAACATCGCCAACATGAGCCTCCATCGCGACAAGGCCAGCGGCCAGGCCCTCACGGTTCTGAATCTCGACAGCGTTCCCAACGGCGACACCATGGCCGCCCTCCGGAACGACCCGGCCATCACCGACGTCCACGTCGTCGAGCTGTGAACCGGTCATCCGTCATGCAACGCCTCCGTCCTTCCCTGTGGAGCCTTGTGGTGCTGGCGGCCGGCCTCGCCGCCCCCGGTTTCGGTGTTCCGGCCCGGGCGGCCCAGCTCACGCCGGCCGACCTCTTCGGCAACCCGGTCATCGTCAAGGGCCGTGGCTTCGAGATCCGGCAGCAGGAACTCGACGACAACTACCGCGCGCTCAAGAGCACCCTGGCCACCCAGGGCCAGACCATTCCCCAAGGCCAGGAGGCGGCCACCCGGCGCCGCTTGTTGGATCGGATGATCCTGGCGCGGGTCATCGACCAGCGGGCCACGCCGGAAGACCGCGAACGAGCCAAGGTGGCGGCGGAGAAGTTCATCGCCGACACCAAGGCCCGGGCCCTGAACGAGAAGTCCTACGAGCGCCAGTTGATGGCGGTGGGGATGACGGTCGAGGCCTTCGAGAAACGGGCCCACGAGCAGGCGCTGGTCGAGGAGGTCATCAACCGCGAGATTCGTTCGACCTTGACGGTCTCCGACGCCCAGATGCGCGCCTTCTACGAACGCGGCGAGGACATCCGCACCGCCGAGCTGGCCAAGCGTCTGGCCGAGTTGGAACAGGCGGGCCAGACCGACTCCGCCGAGTACACCCAGCTCAAGCTCCGGCTCGACAACCTGCGGAAGGCCAACCTCGAACGGCTCAACCAGCCCGAACGCGTGCGGGCCAACCTTTTGCTGCTCTACACCGTCAACCGCGTCACCCGCGAACCCCTGCCGCCGGGCGTCCGCGACCAGAAACGCCAACTTGCCGAGCAGCTCCGGGACCGGCTCCGGCAGGGGGCCGACTTCACCGAGATCGCGCTCCAATACTCCGAAGACCCGGATGTCCAGCAGACCAAGGGCGAGTACACCGCCGCGCGCAACGCGCCGATGGATCCCACCTTGCGCGAGAAGTTGTTCACCCTGCCGGTGGGCGAAATCAGCGATGTGGTCGAGGCCGGCTTGGGCTACTACCTCATCCAGGTCAAGGAACGGCTGCCAGCCCGGAAAATCCCCTTCGAGGAGGCCGCCCCGCAGATCCGCGAGCTGTTGCTGACGCAGATGGTCGAGCAACGGCTGCCGGACTACTTCAAGCGGCTCAAGGAGGAATACGACGTCGAGATCCTCCGGCCCGAAGCGTTGGAGTGACCGGACGCCGGCTTTGACGCCGTCTTGCCGGTTTTCCGGCCCATCTTGGACTGCCGGTGGACGGGGGGCGGATTGTGCGGCTACCGGGCGCCGGTTTGCCGGAGCAATTCCTCGACCACCGGCAGGTCCGCCGGGGTGGTCACCTTGGGGTTGGGGGCCGGACTCCGGACCAGGAACACCTTCTGCCCGATCAGGTCGCAGGGACCGGTGTCATCCGTGTAAACCCGCCCCTGCTGACGGGCCTCTTGCATCGCACGAACGATGACCTCGCGCCGGAAGGTCTGGGGAGTTTGCACCGCCCAGAGCCGGCTGCGGTCCAAATGGCGGGAAATGGTGCGGCCGTCGAGCGATTCCTTGATGGTGTCGCTGACCGGCGTGGCGGCCACCGCGGCGCCGTGTTCCCGGGCGGCGGCGAGCGTGGCTTCGATCAGGGCGCAGGTCACACACGGGCGGGCCCCGTCGTGAATGGCCACCACCTCGGCGCCCTCGGCCGCCTGGAGGCCGTTCCAGACCGAATCCTGTCGTTCGGGGCCGCCATTGGCCCATTGCCACGGCTTGGCCAAGGCTTCGCGACGGGCCAGCTCCTCGAAATCCCCCCGCCGCTCGGGCCGGCCCACCAACACGATCCGATCCACCGCGGCGCACTCGTCGAACCGCCGCCAGGCGTGGGCGACCACCGGCCGGCCGGCCACCTCGAGCCAAAGTTTGTCCACCTGTCCGCCCATCCGGGTGCTGCGTCCCGCCGCCACGATGATGGCCACGTTCATGCGGCGAGTCTGAACCGGCGGGCGCAGGGGAGGCAAGCCACCGCGCCCGCCGCTTGCGGGCTTCCCGCCGGGCGGACCGGAGGGTCTAATGGCGGCGATGCGGCGGACGCGGCTTCAACGCGGATTGCGGGTGATCCTGGTGGCGATGGCGGTGAACCTGTCGCTGGCGGCGACGAAGCTGGCGGCCGGCATCTGGGGGCATTCCAACGCGCTCATTGGCGACGCCGTCGAATCCCTCACCGACCTGCTCAGCTCGCTGATCGTCTGGCGCGGGTTGGCCGTGGCGGCGGCGCCTCCGGACAAGGAACACCCCTACGGGCACGGCAAGGCCGAGCCGCTCGCGGCGGCGGCGGTGGCCATGATGCTGTTGTTTGCCGCGGTGGGGATCGCCCTGCAGGCGGGACACGCCCTGTTCAACCGGCACGAACCGCCGGAAGCCTTCACGCTGTGGGTGCTGGGGGCGGTCATCGTGGTGAAGGAGCTGTTGTACCGGTTCGCCCTCCGGGAGGCCGAGATCATGGAAAGCAGCGCCGTCCGGAGCGATGCCTGGCATCACCGGAGCGACGCCATCACGTCACTGGCGGCGGCGGTGGGCATCGGCGTGGCCCTGGTCGGCGGACCCCGCTGGGCGGCGGCGGATGACGTGGCGGCCCTGGTGGCGGCGGCGGTCGTGGGCTTCAACGGTTGGCGGCTGTTGCGGCCCGCCTTGCACGAGTTGATGGACGCCGCCCCGGACGAGGATGACCGCCGGCGCCTGCGCGAACTGGCGGGAGAGGTGGAGGGGGTTCAGCGGGTCGAAAAATGCCTCGTGCGCAAGGCCGGCGTCCAGTGGTTCGTCGAGTTGCACATCGAGGTGGACGCCGGGATGACCGTGGCCCGGGCGCACGCGATCGCCCACGCGGTCGAGGACCACCTGCAGGCGTGCTTGCCGGCGGTGGCGGATGTGCTGGTCCACGTCGAGCCTTACGAACCGGGCTTCAGAAGCTGAGGGATGGGAAGGCGGGCGAGCTGCCTCCGGCGTCTTGGGGACCGCGCGGAAAAAGTGAACGACCCGGCCGGAAACAACCGGGTCGTGCACGGATCGAGTCGCGAGGGGACCGGGGATTAGTGCTGGACCGCCCGTTTTTCGCCCTTGACTGCCAGGGCGCTCTTGCCGATGCGCTGGCGGAGGTAGGTGAGCTTGGCGCGGCGGACATGGCCCCGGCGGACGACATCCACCTTGGCGATGTAGCGGGAGTGGACGGGGAAGACCCGCTCGACGCCCTCGCCATAACTGATGCGGCGGACGGTGAAGGTCTCGTTGACCCCGCGGCCGCGCCGACCGATCACCACGCCTTCGAAGACCTGGATGCGTTCCTTGTCGTCCTCGATGACCCGGGTGTGCACCCGGACGGTGTCGCCCACGCGAAACTCCAACGGATCCTTCCGAAGCTCGGGGGCCTCGATCTTGTCCTTCAATGCCTGATTCATTGCCATAGCGTCCAAGTCTAACTGTCGGTCTGGTTGGGGTCGGTCGGGGCCGACCCGGTCGTTTCAGTCGCGGCGCGCAGCAGGTCGGGCCGACGTTCCGCCGTGCGGCGCTGCGCCTGTTCCGCCCGCCAACGGGCGATGGCGGCATGATTGCCCGAAAGCAAAACTTCCGGCACCCGCATGCCCCGGAATTCCGCGGGGCGGGTGTACTGGGGGTACTCGAGCCCGCCGGAGCTGAACGATTCCTGCCGGGCGCTTTCCTCGTCGCCCAACACCCCGGGCAGCAGCCGGGTGACCGCGTCGATCACCACCATGGCCGGCAGGGCGCCGTTGGTCAGGACGTAGTCGCCGATCGAGATCTCGTCGTCCACCAGCGCCTCGCGCACCCGTTCGTCCACCCCTTCGTAAGCCGGACAGATCAACAGCAGGTGCTCTTCCCGGGCCAGTTCCTGGGCCACCTGTTGGTTGAACACCCGTCCGGCGGGGCTCATCAGGATCACCCGCGTGTTTTCCCCACGCAGGGCTTCCACGGCTTCAAAGATCGGTTCCGGTTTCAACAACATCCCCGGCCCGCCGCCAAAGGGCCGGTCATCGACCGTCCGGTGCCGGTCGTGGGTGTAGTCCCGCAGGTCGTGGATGCGCAACACCAGCTTCCCGCTCTGCCGGGCCCGTTTCAGGATGCTTTCATCCAGCGGCCCGGTGAACATCCCGGGAAAGAGGGTGATGACATCGACCTGCATCCGCCCGTCCGGTGGGCCGGACCGCGCCGGCTGCCGTCCGGCCGGACCGGTCAGGCCTCTTCCAACAAATCCATTGTGGCGCGCTGACCCCGCTGCGCGCCTCCCACCTGCACCAGCGCCCGCAAGGCGTTGATCGTCGCGCCCTTGCGTCCGATCACCTTGCCGGCGTCATCGGGATGGACCCGCAAGGCGTACAACGTCTCGCCCCGCCGCCGGACGGCCTCCACCCGGACCGCGTCCGGATGGTCCACCAGTCCCTTCACCACGAATTCCAGCCAGTCTTGCATCGGGCGAATGGGTGCGGGGCGACAGTCGCCCGGCCCCGGCTCAAGCCGCGGCCGGCGCCTGCTGTTGCTGCTTCTTCTTTTCCTCGCGGCTGACCCGCTTGATCAGGCTCGCCACGGTCTCGCTGGGCTGGGCGCCGACGCTCAGCCAGTAACGCGCCCGCTCGAGGTTGATCGACACCTCGTCGTGCTTCTGCAACGGGTTGTAGTAGCCGATTTCTTCAATGAACCGGCCGTCGCGACGGCTGCGGCTGTCGGTCACCACCACCCGGTAGCAGGGGTTGTTCGACGCCCCGCCTCGTTTCAAACGGATTCGAACCATAGTTTCGGATCACTTGTCGGGCGGCCGGCAACAGCGCCGGTCTCGCGTCCCCACCGGGGGCGCGCGCCCGAAGAGCCACCTAGTTAGCCATCGGCTCACGGGCATGGCAAGCGCCGAGTTGCGCGTTTTTCGGGCCTTGGGCCGCAACCCGGCGCCGGCCGTGGGGGAGGATCGGCCGTCACGGCCACATCCGCTTCGCCTTGGAGCCGTTGACAGCCGGGAACCGGGAGGTCAGCATGATGTCCATGAAGCTCCTGGCAACCTGGCGCCTCGGCGCGGGGGCCATGGCCCTGGCGGCCGCCGTTTGGGCCGGACAAACCGGCGAACCGGTCCCGCCGGCATCCACCCCGCCGGACGCTCCGCCCGAGCCGGACGAGACGGTGGCCGAATCGGCCGACCGCACGGCCGAGGTCGTGGGCGAGGCGGGCATTCCGCTGGAAGTGTTGCGCGCCCGGGGCTGGCTGGCTTCGGACCGCCCGGTGTTGATCCGTCCGGAGGCGCTCCTTTCCCCGCAGGAGAACCGCCTCCGGCTCTTGGAGCGGGGCCGTTATGGCGGGCTGCTGGGGGAGGCCATGGCCACCAGACAGCCTTGGCAGTTGCTCAACCCGCTGGCTCCGCCGGAATGGGGCGACGGCACCCGGCACTTGCGGGTGGACCCGTTCACCGGCCGGGCGGAGGGCGTGATCCTGTTCTCGATCCGGTTGGGCGGAGGCGGCGCGGCCCATTCGCTGGCCCGCAAGATCGAGGCCCAACGCCTGGTCCCGGCCCGCCACCCGGGCGAGCGAGCCAGCAGCCCGGAAGCTCCGGCTCGGCCCGCCGGGGCGGATGCCGGGAATTGAGAGCCGCTTCTCCGCCGGATCAGCCGCTTTTTCTTCACCTCGTTATCCAAAAAAACGCTTGCGCCGGCCCAAGGCTGGGCTATTATTTCGTCCGCAGCGTCCCGCAGGCTTACGATGAGAGATTGCTGACGCCGCTCTGTCGTTTTCGATGAATGGACGTGCCTGTGGGACGATTGGAAAAACCCAAATGCCTCAGGCTTTCCCAAACTCGATTCGAGCGCCCATGAAAACGCATGGTTCCTTCCCGTCTCGGTTTGTTCCTCCTCATGCACCCACGCCCAGGTCCGGGGCCCGGCCATCTTCGCGAACATCGTCATCGTTCGGGTGGCGGTGGGTGATGGTCGCGTGCCTTGCCGCCGCCGGCGTGCAGGCCGCCCAGTTGGCTCATTGGACCAAGGGGACGACCCCTGGCAACTACAGTGAGCCGGCCAATTGGGACATCGGCGTGGTTCCCCTCAACGACGCCTCCCAGACCTATGTGGTCGAAATCCCGGCCAACGCTCAGGTGAGCTACGACGTCGCCGGCGCCAACCAGATCGACGCCCTCCGGCTCAACGACAACGCCACCTTCACCCTCGACGGCGCCCGGGAGTTCACCGTCCTGGGCGTCTCGATCATCAACGGCCCGGTCACCGCCAATGGCGCGGGCGCCATCTTCCGGTCCGACGCCGCTGCCGCCACCTTGGGGGGCCGGGCACAGTTGCTGGTCACCGGCGGGGCGGAGATTCACGTGAAGGCGCCGGCTTTCGACATGACCGCCGATTGGCGAGGGAACCGGGAAATCTTCGGCGCCGACGGGGCGGGATCGGTCTTGGACCTGGGCAGCATGCAAACGCTGACGACCTACGGCGGTAACAGCGGCGCATGGGATTACACCGTCCAGGCCGCCAATGGCGGCACGGTGAATCTCTCCGGGCTGCTGACGGCGACCGGTCCCCGGACCGACGCCTACCGCAACGACGATTTCCTGACCTTCCGCGTGCAGACGGGCGGCACGCTGGACCTGAGCAACCTGCGGACCAGCCAGCGCCGGGTGCGGTTTGCGCCGGAACAGGACTGGACCCTGCCGGCCTTCGAAACGGCTCAGATGGGCTGGTTCCAACCGGCGGCGGGCGTGACCTTCGACCTGCCGGAATGGCTGACCATGGACGGCGGCCGGATCGACGTGCCGGACACGGCGGTGATCAACGCGCCGAAACTGACCGCCATCCGCAACTCGACCATCGCCGTGGCGCCGGGGGGCACGCTGAACGCGCCCCAAGTGGCGGACCTCAGCGGCAGCGGGCTGACCTTGGAACCGGGCGCCAACGTGCAGTTGGGCAGCGTCAGCGCGATCGACCGGATGACCTTCACCGCCAAGGCGACGCCCGCGTTCACGTTTAGTGCCACGAGCTACACTCTTCCCGACGACTGGCGGGCGAGTCGCAGATTGCTCCGGGCTGAAGGTTCCGGGGTGAGCGTGGACTTGAGCTCGCTGCAACAGATCACCGTGGGCGGGGGCTACGGGGGGGCGTGGGATTACTCGGTGGCGGCGGTGGACGGCGCGGTGCTGGACCTCTCAGGGCTGACCGAGGTGATCGGCGCCCGCACTGACGCCTATGACAACGACGACTGGCTGAGTTTCTACTTCCAGAGCGGCGGCCAGATCCGGTTGGACAGCCTCACCCGGACGAGCCGCAAAGTGCGTTTCCTTCCCGATGCCGGCGAGTCCTACGCGTTGCCCTCGCTCCAACAGGCGGACGGGACGTATTTCAACGTGCCGAGCGGTTCGGTGGTCGATCTGCCTTCCTTGGAGGAAGCCGTGAACACGCGGTTCGACGTCGATTTCGCCGGCCAGGTCAACGCGCCTTCACTGACCCGCCTGGCCAGGACTGCCCTGAACATTCAGCCGGGCGGCACCTTCAACGCCCCGGCCTTGTCCGACATCAGCGGCAGCTCCCTCCCGCTGGGCAAGGGCGAGAACTTCGTTGCGGGGAGCCTCAGCATGATCGACGCGGCGAACATTGTGCTCTCCGGCGCGGCACCCCTGACCTTCTCGGCGACGAGTTATGAACTGCCGGCCGATTGGCGCGGGCATCGGGCGATCTTCCATGCCACCGCCGCGGGCGCGGTGCTGAATCTGGGGTCGCTGCAAACCCTGACAACCCACGGCGGCCATTCGGGCGCCTGGGACTACTCCGTGCTCGCGGAGAACGGCGGCGTGATCGACCTCTCCGGCCTCGTTCAAGCCACCGGACCGCGCACGGACGATTACAGCAACGACGACTGGCTGAGTTTCTATCTGAATCCCGGAGGGCAGATCGACCTGAGTTCGCTCACGACCGTGTCGCGCCGGACGCGCTTTTACGTGCGCGAGGACTGGGCGCTGCCCAATCTGGCCACCGTCGAAAGAGGTTATTTCTACTTGGCCGAAGGCGTGACCCTCGACCTGCCGGCGCTGGCTGAAATGCAGGCTGGAAGGCTCGACATCCCGGCCGGGGCGGTCATCAACGCTCCCATGGCGACCGCCCTTCGTGGCACCACGATCCCCGTGGCCGACGGCGGGCGGTTGAACGCGCCGCAGGTGACCGACCTGAAGGGGTCCGCCTTGACCATCAATCCGTCGGCGGATGTCGTCCTCGGCGACATCGCGGTCATGGACCAACTCCAGTTGGTCGCCCGCCGCACGCCCGCCTTCACGATCTCGGCGACCAGCTACACCGACTACGAGGACTACCGGGCCAGCCGCGACTTTTTCATCGCCGAAAACGCCGGCACCCATCTCGACCTGAGTTCGCTGCAAACGGTGACCGTCCCCGGCGGTCATTGGAACACTTACAACCACGGGATCATAGCCCGGAACAATGCCACCATTGACTTGACCGGCCTCACCGCGGCGGTTGGCGGGCGGACCGACACCTACGGCGCGGACGACTGGCTGAGCATCCGCGCCGAGACCGGCGGCTTCATCGAGCTGGGGCAGGTGGTCCTTTCGCGGGTCGCCCGCCTGCAGGTGGCGGACTCCTCCGCGGCGATCAAGGCGGTGGACGTCGAGGTCCGGGCGCCGTCCCGGATCCAGATCAGCGACTTCGGTACGCTCGAACTGACCCGGCGCTTGACCTTCAACAACACCGCCGAAGGCCAGATCGCCCTGGATGCCGCCGTGGTGAAGTTCACCGGCGCCGGCCCGCAATGGCTGGAGGTCGGCGGCCAGGACGGCGGTCCCGGCGGGGCCACCTCGGGCAATTTCGGCATCGGCCGCCTGGAGGTCGGTGCTCCCGGCCAACCGGCCGTGCTCCAACTGGTGGACCTGGTGGACAACGGCAACCGCGGGGCCGGCGGCGAGCCGGAGGCGCTCTACCTGTACGGGCTGGATCTCAAGGGGCTGGTCCTCCATCCCGGCTCCCGGCTCGTTCTCGGGGACATCAACGTGTACGCCCTCCACGGCGGCTCGATGGTCCATCTCAACTCCCTTCTGGGCGGGGCGGACGCCGCGAGTTTCGGCGACGGCGTGATCAGCCGCGTGGGCGGCCCCGCCATCACCGCCATGACGCCTTCCGGGCAGGTGCTGCCGGTGGTGGATCATGTGGACGTGACCTTCAACACGCCGATCGATCCGGCCACCTTCACCGCCGCCGACGTCCAGATCACCGGCACCGCCGGACCGGTGGCGGTCACGTCCATCACGCCCTTGGGCGGCAATGACTACCGGATCAACTTTCCCGGCCAGGCCGACCACGGCGAAGTCGTCGTGCGGATCGGACCGGACATTGCCGACGCCACCGGCTTGCTGGTGAAGATGGACCAGAACGGCAACGGCCTGGCGGGCGAACCGGCCGATGTCTTCGAGGGCCGCTTCCTGGTGGACACGCGCGGACCGGCCGTGGTCTCGGCGGTGACCCTGCGGAACAGCGACGTGGTGGGCGTGCTGTTCGACGAGGAGGTCGAGCCCGGCAGCCTGGCCGATCCTTCGCACTACACCATCGGCGGCGTTCCGCCGGACCCGGTCGTGCCGCGGGCCGACAACCGCTCCGTCGAGCTGCACTTCCCGCCGCAGGAGGGCGACACGTTCCTGATCGAGACGGTGGGGTTGGTGGACCTGCTGGGCAACGAGGTGGCCACCCCGCAAACCTTCGAAGGCACGGTCCTTTCGCTGGCCAGCATGCCGGTGGGCAGCCCGTCCGGTCCGCGTCAGGCCTACACCCACGACGGCACGACCTTCGAGGTCAAGGCGGGCGGGAGCGACATTTGGAGCAACAACGACTACTTCCAGTTCTACGCCGAACCCCGGACGGGCGACTTCGACGTCAAACTGCGGGTGGCGGCGTTGAACGGACCTTCCCATTGGGCCCGGGTCGGTTTGATGGCCCGGGAGCACACCGGCAACAACAGCCGCCATCTGGCGGTGATGGTTTACCAGCCGAACCGCGCCAACATCATCGCGTTCCACCGCCGGCTGGTCCAAGGAGGCAACACGGACACTTGGGCGGGCGACCTGGGCGGCGTGCCGTTGCCCAACGCCTGGATCCGCCTCCAGCGTTCCGGGAACACCTTCCGGGCCTACACCAGCACCGACGGCGAA